>JANQOL010000689.1 GCA_028289675.1 Pirellulaceae bacterium | reverse complement strand
TAATCCCGCTTTCTCCAACAACCGTCTTTTCCTCAGGAATCTTTTCGCGTAGCCGGATAGTGTGGTCCAGATCGACTTCGAACGTCTCCAAATTGCGATTGTTGACTCCCACCAGCTCCGATCCGGTATTCAGAACATTGTCCAAATTGGCCGCCTGATGCAGTTCAACCAAGGCAGACATACCTAAGTCCTGCGCTAGCTGGTAGAGTCCGCGCAGCTCTTGACGATTTAAGCACTCAGCGATCAGCAAAATTGCATCCGCGCCCGCCACGCGCGCTTCGAACACTTGGTAGGGATGCACAATGAAATCTTTGCGGAGCAGCGGCAGTTCCACGGACTTCCGAATATCGGACAGGTACTGCAAGGATCCTTGAAAAAAAGGTTTGTCGGTCAGCACGCTGATGCAGGCTGCACCTGCCTGTTCATAAGATTTTGCGATGGCAACCGGGTCAAAGTCCTCGCGGATCACGCCTTGCGACGGACTGGCCTTTTTGACTTCAGCAATCAACCGAATACCGTCCCCGGTACGCAACTGACGCACGAAGTCACGGGTCGGTGGAGCCACATCCGCCTGCTTCATCAGATCTCGCAATGGCCGGACACGAATGGCGGTCTCCACTTCCTCGCGTTTGGCAGCGACAATCTTCTCCAAAATATCGGTCATGGGTCATTCCCGGTTTCCACTACTGGTGCGAGCTACGCAGGACTTGCAGGCTACACGAACCAATGGATTGCGCCTTCAACGAATGGGTTGCTCGCCCTCTTCGAACTCACGCACCATCAGATTCGCGTTCAGCCTAGGATGGGACTTGCTCCAACAATCGCCCTGGACTTCCCATCATGTTGTAGCCGCTGTCGACGTGCAGAATCTCGCCGGTAATGCCATCGCTCATCGGCCCCAGCAAGAAGGCGCCCGTGCGGCCGACTTCTTCGTGAGTTACATTGCGGCCTAACGGCGCCATGTGCTCGTACAGCTTGAGCATGTCGTCGACGCCGGCGGCGCGACCAGCTAGCGTGCGCATTGGTCCGGCACTCAGCGCGTTGACGCGCACTGTCTGCGGTCCCAGATCGTAGGCGAGGTACCGCATGGCCGCCTCCAACGCCGCCTTACAAATGCCCATGACGTTGTAGCCCGGCACGCACTTTTCACCGCCAAAGTATGTCATGGCAGCGACGGCCGCACCCGGGTTGAAGATTCCCTTGGCAGCATTGCAAACGGCTAACAGACTGTACACGCTGACGTCCATCGCCAACTGGAATCCGGCGCGGCTAGTCTCGATGGTGTCTCGCGACAGATCCTCGCGGTCAGCAAAGGCAATCGAATGCAGCAGGAAGTCGATCTTGCCGAATTGCTGCTCGGTTTCCTGCATTACCTGCTCAATGTTGGCGTCGTCCTGCACGTTCAATGGAATCAGAAACTTGGCGTTCTCATATTGATCGGTCAGCTTGCTAACGCGGCGCCGGTTCTTTTTCTTGTCGTCATCCGGCCTGTCTGGCAAGTGAGTAAACCCGCACTCGCCGCCCTGCTCCAAAACATGTTGGGCAATTGCCCAGGCGATGGAGTTTTCATTCGCTACGCCCAGAATCAATCCTTTTTTGCCGGCAAATGTCGCCATCAGTCAGTTCTTTCCGATTCAAAGATAAGTAAAAGCGCACTCTTAGAAATGTGCACAACGACCGCGTTGGCCGCACGGCACTTGGGTTATCCAAGCCGCTGGACTATCCAACGTCTGGAATGTCGAAGCCTTGGCGGCGCTGCCGGGCGAAGAAGGTCGCGGCTTGCTGGTCACCAACGATTTTTTCCGCCACGGGGTCCCACCGCAGTTTTCGTCCCAGTCTGGCGGCAATAGCGGCCAGATGGCAAGTGGCCATGGTTTGCACGTGAGTAAACACGTCCGACACCGGCAGTCCGCCTTCTCGCAAACAGCGGTAGAAATTGTGCTTATGACCTT
>JANQOL010000658.1 GCA_028289675.1 Pirellulaceae bacterium | reverse complement strand
TGGGGGCTTCGTATGTGAGCCAGTCGACCAATGGGATGGGCCATGACATAGCCAACAATCCCCTAAGAGTGCTCATTCACGAGCGCGAGTTCTATTTCTCCGGGATCATCCGAGCTGCTCCCGCACACACGTCGTTTCGCGAGCAGCGATCCCAACTCACTGAAGACGCGTACGGTGCCCTCGTTCCATCCATGTTCAACTCGATTGGTTCGTCCGGCAGTGAAACCTGGGCGCTAACTAAGATGTGCATCGCAGCCAGCTATCTGCCGACCGAGTTGAAGCGGGAGATGAAACGACACGGAGTCTTCCCAGCCTCGATGTTGTACTTGTGGAAGGCTGCCCTGCCCTACTCCGCTCCATTCTCAAGTGAACATAGACACAAGGTCGCCTATCTGTCCGATGGGGCTGATGCAGAAGGACTTGGCAGCTTGCAGGCGCCCGTACAACTGGCAGTGCATCAATATGATGACACGCGGCACCTCAAGAACATGGTTGAGTTGGCATCGAACTTGAAATATGCGCCACCAGTGGCCATCCTGAGCGACGTACAGTTGGAGTCGGGAAAACCAGTATACGCGCTGCGAACGGCTGCTCTGATCGAGCAGCGAGCTGAGGAAGTGGTGGTGTCGTTCGCTGCCGACCAAAGCTACGATATCCAAGGGCTGCCAGTGAAGATGCGTGCGGTTTGCATCTGCGGATCACCGGAAGTCTCCATCGAAGAGACTCAAGCCAACCGCTTTCAAGCGACGATTCCATTTAATGCTAGCCTCCCCGCGGGTCGAACGACCATTCTGGTCATTCCTTCAAATGGCTACAGCGAAGGTAATCCTGTTGCCATTAATGTGTACCGCCAAGGCAGCCAGCCCAATCAACGGCCCGTTATTGAAATGCCCGGACGGGTCATCGTTGGTCCTGGGAGGATAGCCCGCGTCAAGCTGCGCGCTCGTGACCCCGAGGGATTGCCGGTCCACTTCACCAAGTTGAGCGATTCGTTAGGGAAGATCGAGAATGACGAACTTGTTTGGAACTGCCCAGTAGATCAACCGACGGGACGCTACCCAGTTACAGTCATCGCTTCGGATCGATGTTCGGGCGGGAGCTACACTGCCTTTGAGTTGCCGATTCACGTCCAGTCCACGGTTGCTGACGTGCAAACCCAGCTGGCCGGGGAGAGTCGACAGTCAGTTGCAGACATTGATAAGTCGATTGCAACTGTTGTCAGTGGTCCTGTTCCCCTAGAAGTAACCTTCGATTCGTCGCGCTCAGGCGACCTGAGTGGCAGCCAATTGCAGCGACAATGGACAATCGGAGATGTGGCCAAACCCGATGTGACAAGTTTCACGCATACGTTCGAACAGCCAGGCGTGTATCGCGTAACGCTGCAAGTGGACGGGGAATCAGGGACCGATCAAGCTTCCCGGTTTGTGCATGCAGAGCACGACTGGCCAGTTCGCCTGGCCGATGGTTGGTCGCCGAAGGGAATTTCGTCTGCTTGGAAACGGAATTCCAGCAAAATGTCGGCCAGCGTAGCAGGTTTCAACGGTAAGCATGCGCTGCAAATGGCGGTGGCCTCGCGGTCAACCGACAGAAAGGCTCTCAGTTTGAGAGACCAGTTCCATCCTCCATTCTGTGTGGAGGTCGACTTCTTGCGCAATCGCAACATGCGGGGAACGGGTATTGATATTCTGGGCTGTGTGTTTGGTCGGCCGCCACTGGAAGATGGCACATTTGCGCAGGACTTGAGTTTGGTTGCCCACCGTGGAGGTACCCAGGCTCGCCGACAGTTTGCGGCGGAGATCTGCAAGTTCCCAGCCAAGCTGCCTGAGCCGGCTCGATTGCGAGTCTACGTGTTGGCGCGAGGGAAGTCCCAGTGTGACCTGTCCGGATTTGTGGCGTTTGACGACCAGGTTCATTGGTTCGCCTTTGACAACTGTCTGCAGACGCACGACCAAATCGCATGCCTGGCAGGCGAGTTGGGCACCGAGTTTATCACCCGCTTCCGGCTCTGGTCACCAGAATTGAATTGATCGTTTCAAGTCTCAAGAATCTACAAATCTACAGAACCACCGATGCAACAGTTAACTCAGAAACTGAAAAAGGGCGAAATCGAGATCAAGGAGGTACCTCTGCCAGTCCTGTCCACCGGACAGGTCATGGTTCGCAATCACTATTCGCTCATTAGCGCCGGTACGGAAAGTTCTACCGTCAAGACGGCTCGCAAGAGCCTGATCGGCAAGGCCAAGGAGCGGCCGCAGCAAGTCAAGCAGGTTCTGGAAGTCCTCAAGAGCCAAGGTGTCGTGCAGACGTACCGAGCCGTCATGAAGAAGCTGGACGCATATTCGCCACTGGGATACAGCTGCGCGGGCGAGGTCATTGATGTGGGCCCGGGAGTGAACGAGTTTCAGATCGGTGATCGGGTAGCTTGCGCCGGAGTTACCGCCAGTCATGCTGAGATCATCTGCGTGCCAACCAACCTGACTGTCAAACTGGACGTGGACGCCAATTTGCAGCATGCGGCCTACAACACCTTGGGGGCCATCGCGCTGCAAGGCATTCGGCAAGCCGATTTGCGGTTGGGAGAGAGCTGCGCCGTGATTGGTTTGGGGCTGCTGGGCCAGCTCACTTGTTTGATGCTGCGTTCCAGTGGTGTGCAAACTTATGGCGTCGATATCAATCCCGATTCGGTGGCGACGGCGCAACAGTGTACCGACGCTGCGTGGACGCGGAACGCACCGGATCTGGCCGACGAGATCTCCCGGCGAACTGGCGGACTGGGTGTCGATTCAGTGATCATTACTGCTGGTACGTCCAGCTTGGATCCGATCAACTTCGCGGGCGAGATTGCGCGGAAGAAAGGACGGGTGGTCGTCGTCGGCGCCGTGCCCACCGGCTTCGACCGCGAGCCGCACTACTATCGCAAAGAACTAGAGCTGCGGATGTCCTGTTCTTATGGCCCCGGTCGCTATGACCTGGACTATGAGGAAAAAGGACTGGACTATCCCGCAGCTTATGTGCGTTGGACTGAGAAGCGGAACATGGAGGCCTTTCAGCAGTTGATCGCCACCGGCAAAATCGACTTGGGATATCTCACCACGCATGAGTTCCCACTAGCGCAGGCGGCGGATGCCTACAACATGATTCTGGATGCCAGCGAGCCGTTCTTGGGCGTGGTACTGAAGTACGACCAAGATCGCCCGTTGGATCGCCAGCGTCTGGAGATCCGGCCGTCCAAGCCGGAGAGTCAGGTGGGGTTGGCCTTTATCGGCGCAGGCAGTTACGCGCAAGGCAACTTGCTGCCCAACCTGCCGAGTGCCAGTGGCATGGTTCGTCGCGGTGTGTTGACCAACTCAGGCACGACGTCGCGTCGCGTCGCCGAGAAATTTGGTTTTGAGTTCTCGGCATCGGATGTTGCCCAGATCCTGGACGACCCGACCATCAATACCGTGTTCATTGCCACCCGCCACGATAGCCACGGGGACTATGTCCAGCAGGCGCTGCAGGCTGGCAAGCATGTCTTCGTTGAAAAACCGGTGTGTCTTTCCATGGAGCAGTTGCTCGACATCCGAGAAACCCACGCTGGACTGAGCGAGCCAAGGCAGTTGATGGTGGGCTTCAACCGGCGGTTCGCGCCCCACGCCCAACAGCTGAAGCAGCGTCTTGGCGCCGGACCACTGGCGGCCACCTACCGAGTTAACGCCGGGGCAATACCTGGCGACAGCTGGATTCAAGATCCAGACATCGGTGGCGGTCGTATTGTCGGAGAAGGTTGCCACTTCATCGACCTGCTGACCTTTTTAACCGGCAGCCAACCGGCTACCGTTTACGCGCGAGCGATTCCCGATCCTCATCACTTCAACGACTCGGTATCGATCCAGATCGAATTTCACAACGGCTCCATCGGCACCGTGCACTACTTTGCCAATGGTCACAAGAGCATGCCCAAAGAGTCCGTCGAGGTGTTTCAGGGTGGACAGGCATTCCAGTTGGACGATTACCGATCCCTGCATGAATATCGAGTTGCGAAGCCAACCCGCCACAAATCCACTTCCCAGGACAAAGGACAGGCGCGGATGGTGGCCAGTTTTCTGGAGAGCGTCGCCCAAGGTGGTGAGTCAACGATTCCCGCAGAAGAGATCTTTGCGGTTCATGCCGCCTGTTTTGCCGCATTGGAGTCGTTAAAAACCGGCTTACCGGTCAAAATCTGTTTGTAATTTGGTGCCGGATGGCGGCGTTGTCCGCAGCTTTCGGCAACAAATCTCAGGTCGGGAAAAGTCCACCGGCCTTCTCACGAAACCAGGAAAACGACATCACATGAGTACCGACTCGCAGAACTATTTGGTCACCGGTTGCGCAGGCTTCATTGCTTCTCAAGTGGCGCGGCTCCTGTTGGAGGCCGGGCATCGCGTGGTCGGCGTCGATAACATGAACGATTACTACGATGTATCGCTTAAGCAGCATCGCGTGGACGCGTTGAAGCACGGGGGATTCCAGTTTCACAAGCTGGACATTGAGGATCGGGAAGGTGTCGAGGTTCTAATTGGCCAGCAGCAGTTTGACGCTGTGCTGAACCTGGGAGCGCGAGCCGGGGTGCGCTATAGCATGGAAAACCCGCACGTCTACATGACGACCAACGTGATGGGCAGTCTCAACCTGTTGGAGGCCATGCGTCTGAACGGTGTCAAGAAGTATGTCTTGGCATCCACGTCGTCGCTATACGCCGGACAACCGATGCCGTTTACTGAGTCGTTGCCGGTCAACACTCCTATTTCGTCCTATGCGGCTTCTAAGAAAGCTGCGGAGATGTTGGCCCATTCGCACCATCACTTGTACGACATGGACATCTCCATTTGCCGTTACTTTACCGTTTATGGCCCGGCAGGCCGCCCGGACATGTGCATCTTTCGCTTTATTCGTTGGATCGACGAGGAGCAACCGATCGAGCTGTTTGGCGATGGTACGCAAGCCCGTGATTTTACTTACGTCGATGACATTGCCCGGGGTACCGTAGCCGCCCTAAAACCGGTTGGCTTTGATACGTTCAACTTGGGTGGTGGCAACGAACCGGTCAGTTTGTTGAGCATCATCAACAAACTGGAAGCCTTGTTGGGCAAGCAGGCGAGGCTGGAGCATCGCACGTTTCACAAGGCCGACATCAAGGTCACGCAGGCCGATATCAGCAAAGCGGTTGAAAACCTGGGGTGGCAACCTCAAGTTGGTCTGGATGAAGGCTTAGAGGCTTGCGTCCGTTGGTATCAAGACAACAAACCGTGGTCGGCCAGTATTAAACTTCCTTGAGCACTCCCGAGAGTCGATCCGAGCAGCCTCCAAAACGCTGAGCCTTGGCTTCGCCGCTTGATCTTGTCCAGCAACGCCGGTGCTCAGGGGCGTCGCAAAACCAGTACGCGTCCGAGCACCCCGTACGCCTTCGAGTAAAAGAGATCTGATGAAACGATTTGCCATCGTGGCTGGGGCACGCCCCAACTTTATGAAGATCGCGCCCATTCTCCGCGAACTGGATCAGCGCCCGGAATTGACGACCGTCTTGATTCACACTGGGCAACACTACGATCGGAATCTATCGGACGTGTTCTTCGAAGAACTTGGGATCCGCAAACCGGACATCTCACTGGGCGTGGGGTCTGGCTCGCACGCGCAGCAGACCGCTGATGTGATGGTTGCGATCGAAAAGGTCTTGTTGGAGGCCGACGAAAGTGGGCAACCCTTCGACCGGTTGATTGTGGTTGGCGACGTGAACTCAACGCTGGCTGCCGCCGTGGCCGCCACCAAAGTTCATGTTCCGGTAGCTCACGTTGAAGCGGGACTACGCAGCTTTGACCGGAGCATGCCCGAAGAGATCAATCGCCTGGTTACCGATTCGATATCTGATCTGTTGTTGTGTTCGGAGCCGGCCGGCCAAGAGAATTTGCTACGTGAAGGTCAGCCGGCCGATCGCGTGCATCTCGTTGGTAACGTGATGATCGACACCTTGCTAACTCAGGTCGAGCGGGCTCGGCAGCGGCCTACCCTGTCCGAATTGTCTCTAGAGCCCGAGGGGTACGGTGTGGTTACCCTGCACCGGCCAGCCAACGTGGACGATTCAAGCACGTTGAGCGAGTTACTGCAGGTGATGGCGGAAATCTCCGACCGGCTACCTCTGGTGTTTCCTATTCACCCCCGCACCAGTGCCAGAGTCAAAGAATTTGGGCTACAGAGCATTATCGAGGCGGCCCCCAAAGTCCAGCTGCTGGAACCCCAAGGGTACTTGGACTTCCTGTGCCTGACGTCGCAGGCCAAGGTCATCGTCACTGATTCCGGCGGTTTACAGGAAGAATCGACGGCCTTGGGCGTGCCCTGTTTGACCATGCGTCCCAATACGGAGCGTCCCGTCACGTGTGACCAGGGTTCCGGGACGCTGATTGGCAATTCCGCCAGTCTGCTGCGAGAACAATTGGAAGCCGTTTTGCAGGGCACTTACAAGCAAGGCCAGTGTCCAGAATTGTGGGACGGCTACGCCGCGCGGCGGATCGTGGAGGTCTTGACTCGCTCGTGAGATGAAGCAACCGACCGCGGCTAACCGAGTTTCCGTGTCCAGTTGGGCAGCCGCACGCCAGAGGGAATGGTTGCAGAGAGATTGCCGATTGCAACGGCATGGCGAACAATAGTTCGCCGTCGGCCGAGATTTTCCAACTTGAGAACGACTTGATTTAGAACACTATAACTGAGTGGATTCGCATCCCTAGAGCAGTATGGATAATGAGAGTATGAGTAGCGTATTGAACGAACAAGCGTTGAACGACACCGCCAAGGCGTTGTTTGACAAAATCGAACTGAAGTCGGCCAAAGTCGGTGTTGTGGGACTGGGATATGTGGGCCTGCCGCTCATCAATGCCTTTACCCGCGGCGGTTTTGGAGCTTTGGGCTTTGACGTGGATCAACGCAAGGTCGACGCGCTCGGCCAGGGCGAGAGCTACATTGCCCACATTCCCTCTGAAACCATCAAGAGCTGGATTGCCGAGGATAAATTTGAAGCGACGTCCGATATGTCCAGGCTGAGTGAGGCTGATGTGGTACTGATCTGTGTACCAACTCCACTCAGCGATAGCCGAGACCCAGACTTGTCGTACGTGGTTGGTACCACCGAATATATCGCACAGGCATTGCGCCCCGGTCAACTGGTTGTGCTAGAGAGCACCACGTACCCGGGGACGACCCGAGACGTCATGTTGCCCATCCTGGCCAAATCCGGTCTGGAGATCGGCCAAGACTACTTCCTGGCCTATAGTCCTGAACGCGAGGATCCGGGCAACCCCGACTTTTCCGCCAATTCCATTCCCAAGGTAGTTGGCGGCTATGACCGGAACAGTCTGGAATTGGCCGATGCACTCTATCGTCGTGCGGTAACGAAGACCGTACCCGTGTCGAATTTGGAAGTGGCCGAAGCGTGCAAGATCCTGGAAAACACCTACCGCGGCATCAACATCGCGATGGTCAATGAGTTGAAGATGCTGTTCGATCGCATCGGCATCGACGTGTGGGAGGTCATCGATGCGGCCAAGACCAAGCCCTTCGGATTTCAGGCGTTCTATCCTGGCCCTGGATTGGGAGGACACTGTATTCCCATCGACCCGTTTTATCTCAGCTGGGTGGCTCGCAAGCATGAGATGTCGACGAAGTTTATCGAGTTGGCGGGCGAGATTAACACCAGCATGCCGTTGTACGTCATCAATCGCGTGGCCGAGGCGCTGAATTCGGCGGCCAAGCCCATTCGGGACAGCAAGATTGGTGTCTTCGGCGTGGCCTACAAAAAAGACGTGGATGACCCTCGCGAGAGT
>JANQOL010000161.1 GCA_028289675.1 Pirellulaceae bacterium | reverse complement strand
AGCTAGCCCGTGTCCGGCGGGAACAGGCGGCTCAGATTCACTGCGTTGCTTCTTTCGTCCCCGGCCAACTCGCGGCGGTTCGACCCGGACGAAATCCTGGCCGCGTTCCAACAAACTGTCAATCAGCTCGACGGTTAGTTCGTCACCACGTTCCACCAACACACGGCCGTTTTCAGCAACGACCTCCTCGACACAAATAGATCCAACCAGAATCTCGTTGACAGCTGTTGCCTGCCCCATCGCGCGCACCTCTTAATGTAGGGATGACTTGGTGGGGCAATGATGTTATCGGGCCCGAGCGTGCGCTAACTCAGTGGTCGCCAGCCTTTTTGTTCGAGGCAACAATTTGTGTAGTCGGGTTATGTGCAAACCCCACCACTCTAATGGGTGGTGCAGCGTCGGTGCTCAACCTGACGGTGGGAATTGAGGACGCTGCAGATAGATAGCGCTGGTCAGCAACCGCGCGGCTGGATTTAGCTGGAAAGCGGCTGCGTTACGATCGAGTACCAATCCGTGCTGTACGTTTCGAATCCCGGTGCACGAGCGTGGCCAACGCACACTTCGCGACCATTCAACTCCGTCGTGAAAAAGCCTTTGTCGCTGCGAAGAACCTCGTCGAAGTTCGGTAGATTCAGTGAGTCACCCAAGGCATAGTCGCGATTGCTGGCCAAAACTTTACTTTCTCGATTGACGATGTAAGCACAAGTTTCAGGCAGTTCTTGTGGACTAACCGGAATGTCCTCCACAATGGGCTTCGATAGTCCCTCCCAGTTGAACACGATGCCCAGCGAGCCGATGGCGTTGCCATTGGTTTCACCGTTTTCGCGTACGGCACAGGAGTAGATCAGGGCCGGCTGTCCCTTGGCCAAGGATGAGGCATGAGCCGATTGGAAACCATAGTCATCGCCGCTGCGGCTCTGCATCGATTCTGTGAACCAGCTGGCACGGCTCATATCCGCACCTACGTTGGAGTAGCTTTCGGGTTTACCGTTAGCGATGACCTTACCGGATGCGTCGCACAGGACCAGGTCGAAGTAGACGGTGTAAGCTTTTAGGATGACGCCCAGGCGTTGGGACGCGTACGCAGCCGACTCGGATGTGTTTTCGGACAGGGCGCTGACCAAACTGGGGTCCGTGGCCCACCAGCGGACGTCGCAAGTTCGTTCGTAGAGGTTGCGGTCGATCAGATCGACGTTGACCAGTGCCAAGTCGCTCAGGCGCGTTCCGCGAATGGACGACCCGATCGTTGTCATCAGCTCCGTCGTCTTGTCGCGAGTTCGACTGGCCATATCGTTGGCGATTTGCGACGTCTTCTCCGACAACTGCTGCATTTCTTCGGCAACTACACTGAACGCGGCACCGTAGCTGCCGGCGCGGGCGGCTTCAATCCGAGCATTCAATGCCAACACTTTGGTTTCGGCATTGACGGAGTGAATCTCTTCAATGGCCGCCTCCAGAGCGTCCGACAAATCGGTAATCATGTCCGTCACGCCAGCTCCACTAACGGACTGCTTCTCCGAGCGGACGGTGTCTTGTTCGGAGGCATCTGCAGTCGCAAGATTGGCCTCCGGCGGATTGGGCTCGGTCATGATACTCATCGAATACTCCGAAATGAAATCTGAAGCAGCCAGTTCTTGGGCTTGGCTTGTCGTCGCAGATCCAACAGTTCTCATAAGTCAAATGTTGACCGTCAGAGTGGCATGCAGAATCAGCTAAATCGGGGCATTCGCACAAGGGTAAAACCTACGTACAAACGTAAAACTCAAAATGGTCCGTCAAAGAAAACGCCGGGAGATATCGGAATGAAATCTGTTATTTCAATTCCGACATTAACGATTCGACGTCGAGCACGGTTTTTTCTGCCGACGCGATCACGGCAGATCTTGGACGGATGGGGTCCGAAGTAATCTCTGCCAACTCGAAATCGATGACACAGAACCTTCCTCGGTGGGGGTCGTACAGGATGTTTCTCAACTCCCGATCCAAATGACGCACGCCATATTCTTCGAGCTCTTGAAACAACGAGTCGATTTTGGATTGTGGCAATTCGCGGACCGGCGATCCACAGTTGGTGACCAAGATGGTCCGCCGGTCACGGCAACTGTCCAGCAGCCGCGGCACAAATGGACAATCAACCGCTTCTAGATGCCGAAGCACCCGGATCTCATTGTCAAATCGTTCGAGAGCGCTTTCGAGCCGAAACGACTTTTGATACGCGCCGTTGCCACACCGGCAAACGAGCGCGCGTTGAGTGTCTTTGATCTGCAACATAGACCAACACCTGCGGATGGTGACCTTCGGCGGCTACAACGTGGGTTGGTAAAACGTCGACTTGCAGTGCGCTTGAGGTTGAAATTCGGCGCCAAGGTCGAGCAAAGACTCGGAAGCGCCGACGAACAAGTAGCCGCCTGGCGACATCACACGCTTGACGCGTTGAAACAGCTGCTTCCGCTCTTCGCGTTCAAAATAGATGGCGACATTTCTACAAAACACGATGTCGACCGGGCCGATCGCAGGAAGAGGATCCAGTAGATTCAGCCGTTGAAACTTCAGCATGTAGCGTATTGAATCAGCAATCTGCCAACCGCCGTCCACCTTGCGAAAATACTTGTTTCGGAACTTGTCTGGCAGTCCGCGAGCGCATTCAAAATCTGTATAGCGGCCGCGCGACGCCTTGGCTAAAGCTTGATCTGAAACGTCGGTGGCCAGGATCTGGACATCCCATTGCTCTACGTCCGGGATCATCTCATGCATCAGCATGGCCATGCTATACGCTTCCTGCCCGGTGCTGCTGGCGGCGGACCACAGTCGCAGCCGCCGTGGATGAGCGGTTGCAGCCTTGGCATCGATCATTTCCGGCAGTGCTTTGAACTGCAGCGCTTCGAATGGCGAGTTATCGCGAAAGAAGAGAGTTTCCTGTGTGGTGATGGCGTCGATGATCTGCTGTCGCAACGATTCTTGCGCGGGGCGCCGGGCTTGATTGGCTAATGCTTCAAAGCAAGTCAGACCATGTTGTTTGAGCACTGGCGAGAGTCGCGTTTCAATGAGATAGGCCTTACTACCATCAATATCCAATCCACATAGCTCGTGAACTAGCTCGCAAATCTGAGTGGTCTCGTTTGCGGTTACTTGCATGCTGCTGCGTCCATACGTAGGGAGGAGGTGAGCTTGGCTGCTAGACTGTTGAGGTCGCCGACAAAATCAGACTGGCCGGCTTCTTCGACTCGGCGGGGCATGCCATAAACAACACAGGACGCCGCATCTTGGGTCATCACGTAACCACCTGCTTGGCGAATCTGTTGACAACCTAACAATCCATCGTCTCCCATACCTGTCAGGACCATGGCGATCACTCGGCCACCCAATTCGGAGGCCGCGGATCGAAACAGGTAGTCAACACTGGGCTTGGCGTTGCACTCGGGTGGATCATCATTCACGGACAATCGTAGTTGCATCACCTGGTCGGTCAGCTTCATCTGCTTGCCGCCTGGAGCGACATACACCGACCCTGGTTTGGCCACTTGACCGTCTTCGGCTTCGATCACGTTGACGGCGCTGCTGCGGTCCAATTGATCCGCCAAGGACTTGGTAAATATGGCTGGCATGTGTTGCACGATGACCACCGGTGCTGGCAAATCACTCGGCAACTGCGGCACCAGCTTGCCCAAGGCAGCCGGACCTCCAGTCGACACGCCGATGCAAATTGCTTTTGGATTCGGAATCTGGCGTTGGCTCTGGCTTCGCGTATTGGGAGTGTTCGCAGCGGTACTCCGCTGCAATCCACCCAGGGCCAACGATTGCTGGCAGGCGCTGACGCGCTCGCTCAATTGCTTCGACAACTGCGCCACACTTGCATCCACACCCTGGGTATTGGGCTTGGTCACGAAGTCGAATGCACCGGCCTGGAGCGCTTGGTTGGTGATGGCCGCTCCTTCGCTGGTCAGCGAACTGACCATCACCATCTTGACTTGCGAATCGAAAGTCCGAATCTTGCGAACCGCCTCGATGCCATTCATGATCGGCATTTCCTGGTCCATGGTGACCAGATCCGGCTTCAACTGTTTGCATCGTTCCACCGCGTCTTGACCATTGCGGGCCGTGCCTACGACCTCCACTTCGGCAATGGACTCGAGCGCCATGCGTACGATTTTTCGTGACAGGGCAGAGTCGTCCGCGATTAGGCAACGCAGTTTTTTCATGAGTCGAGTTTCGATAAAGGTCGCGCACGCTCGCGATTGGCGCGAGCGTGCTTGGGCAATCAGGTTTTGGGGCTAGTGCCCGCCGCTCGGGCGTTTGGCTTACACCATCCATGTTGGAGGTGCACAACGCCCGAGATCGGTCGCACCAGACTAATGCTCTACGAAGCGGTGGCGACGGAGTCCGCTGGTGAGCCGTCGTCCAGTCGGAAAGCACCTACCAAGGAGTTCATCTCGGAAGCCAACTCGCTCAACCGCTCACCAGCCACGCGGGACTCGTCCGCCCCGGCCACTGTTTCTTGCAGAACTCCATCCACGCGCGAGATGTTTTCGGTGATTTCTTGGCTGGCGGAAGCCGTCTCCTGAACACCGCGTGCCACGGACTCGGCTGCACTGGCGGTGGTCGTCACGTTGTCAGCGATTTGCCGTGTGGTAATGCTCTGCTCTTCAACGGCGGAGGCGATCGTGCGTGAAACCTCGTTCACGTTGTTGATGACGTTGCTGATGGCCTTGATCGAATCGACAGCCTCGCCAGTGGAAACCTGGATGGCTTCGATACGCGCCCGGATGTCATCGGTGGCTGTGGCGGTCTGCTTGGCCAGCTCCTTGACTTCGGTGGCGACCACTGCGAAGCCCTTGCCGGCTTCGCCAGCTCGAGCGGCTTCGATCGTGGCGTTCAGTGCCAGCAAATTGGTTTGCTCTGCGATATCTTGGATGACCTCGATAACGCGTCCGATCTCGTCGGCAGCCGATCCCAGCGTGCTGATCTTGTCGTTGCTGACGGAGACAATTTCGCTGGCTTCGCCGGCCACGCTGGCACTCTTTTCTGCGTTGCGAGCGATTTCACGAATGGTCTCATTCATCTCCTCGATGCTAGCTGCCACCGACCGAATCGTTTGGCTCATGCTATCGGAGGATTCGGCCATGTTGCGCATGTTGATAGACATCTCTTCGGCGGCCGCGGAGACCGTAGCCGATTGCTCTTTGCTCTTGTTGGCTCCATTGGCCAAACTGTGAGCCGTCGAGCTCAATTCGGTGCTGCTGCCGCTCAACGTCGCAGCGTTCTCGGCGATGATCGCTACGAGATCGCGAATGCGCGAGGCGAAAATGTTGAACCAACGCGCCAGGTCACCTAGCTCGTCGCCACGCGATTCATCCAAGCGGCGGGTCAAGTCACCTTCACCTTCGGCGATGTCTTGCAAAGTCGCGATGGTCGCGTCGATCGGCTTCATTAAACTGTGGACGCTGTACCAAGCAACGGCGCCTACACCACAAGCGGAGAGCACAGACACAACGATGGACCAGACGATTAGGCTACCGGTCGCAGCCTGAGTCGCGGACGTGATTTCTCCAGTAGTCGCGTAGGCTTGCTGGGTAGACACGTCGGCTACGACAGCCCAGTTCGAGCCCAGGATTTGTAGCGGAGCGAAGGCACTCAACACTTCCGAACCCAAGTAGTTCCGAGATTCGACGACACCACTTTCACCCTGCAGCGCGAGACGCACAGATTCCGTGTCGATGCGGGCCTGATCTTGGTGCCGAAATGCGTTGACAATGCTTCGATTCTCGGCGTCCAAGTAGGAATCGCTGCGAGGCAACAGGTCCGAGCCGACCATGTAGGTCTCTCCGGTTTCCCCCAAGCCACTGCGTACGCTAAGCAGCTCGTTGATGCGGTCCACCGGCATCTGAAACATCAGGACACCGATCTTTTCATCACCATCGAAAATTGGCGACGCAATAAAACTGGCCGGAGCCTCGTAGCTGGGCCAGTACCGTTCAAAGTCGACAAAGTGGACGGAGTGAGGATCATTGGAGTCTGCAGCAGCTCGGAAGCATTCACCAAAGTTGGTGTCCGCGTAGGGTCCGGTCCGCAAGCTGGTTCCGAAGTCCAGCTCCTTAAATACGCTGTAGACAATGTTGCCAGACTCAATATCGACTAGGAAGACGTCGTAGTAGCCAAACTTGTCCAAAAAGCTACTAATGATCGGGTGCACTTTTTTGTGCATCGCGTCGTAGTCCGTGTTGTGACCGGAAGCATCCAACAAATGCTTGGATCCTAGCGGATGGTGATTCTCCTTGATGAATGCGTGTTGTAACGCGATTGCTTCAACGGGCAACTGCTGAAAACGCTCCAGCTCGCGAGGATTCGCGCCGGCATTCAACGACTGATACATATTGCGAAAGCTGTCCGAATAGTAAACGCGCAGTTCATTCTTGGCACGTTCAGCATCCATGTCGGACCAACCTCGTTGCTCTAGAAACTGCCCAAAGCGGTCCTGAAAGCCAGACATGGCACGCACGATCATCTGGTCTTCCGAGTAGGTCAGGATCTGACTGCGGATCGAGTCGAAGTAATCTTCGATTTCAGACTTCTTGATCTCACAGATCGAGGTCAGTTGGTCAGAGGCCACCGTGCGGATGGCGGCTACGGCTTTGCTACTGACTTCTTGAGCGGATCGTCGGCCATTGAAATAGCTGACCACGGTCAACAAAAAGAGTGGGACTAGGCCACAAGCCAAAAATGAGATTAGCAATCGTGCGCGAATTTTCATAAGTCGCCTCTTTTCCAGATGAGAACGGGGGGTATTTTCGGCTTCGCGGATCGGCTGGTTTTCGAGTCAGACGACCAGATCACGCGAGTAGTCTTGCAAGAGCAGTTTCACTTTTGGCCGTGCTTGTTTCTGACGAAGGTGAGCAACCACCATCGTTGATGACGCAGGCCATGTTTTCGTGCAACTCGCACTAAGTTCCAGTTTCGTAACAACACTTCATCAGCTCGTTCAGGTCCAATTGCAGAATCAGGTGATCTTCTGCCTGGTAAACGCCCTGAATCAGTTTCTTAGGGACACCCTGCAAGTTGGAGGGTGGCATGGTCAAATCCGACGACCGGACTGACATGATGTCGGATACGCGATCGACCCGCAGGCCAAACATGTCGTCGTTGTGATTGACGATCAGATTGCGACTGGCGGGACCGGTTTCTACCGAGGGAATGCCCAAGATGATGTGAATATCCAAAATGGACACCACCTCGCCGCGTAGATTGGTGACGCCACGTACAAAGGGCGGAGCGTGCGGCACGGCTGTTAGCTGCATGTTGCGGTTGATTTCTTGCACCGAAGAAATCTCGAGCGACAGTGTGGCCTCGCCAACCTCAAATGTAACGAGTTGCAAATCAGCTCCCTCGCAGTCAGCGGGGTTTTCGATGGGTTCCAAGTTCGTTGACATGGGCGATTTCCCTGAAAACAGTCTTGTGTTGGTGTGCCCGGGGAGCGGGTTTGACAGATCGTGCGCGCCACCGGTGTGCATGACCGGGACGCGTGGACGGCCGCGCTTGGCCCCGGCGAAGTCGTTCTATTTCTTTGCGGTAAAGTGCTCGATGGAGTTCAGCAGGCTGTCGCGATCCATCTTGACTTGATAGTCGTCGATGCCCGCTGCCTTGCCTCGGGCCACATCTTCGTCACTGGCTAGACTGGTCAGTGCGATGACCGGCAGGTTGGCTGTTCTGGAATCGGCGCGAATTGCCTGACAGAACTCCAGACCGTTCATGTTCGGCATTTCCACGTCTGTGATGACAGCGTCCGGCAGAGGATCCATGTCCTTCAGTTTGTCCCAAGCCTCTTGACCATCAACGGCACTGGTTACGATGTACCCCTCTTCCTTGAGTGCGTTCTCGACGTGGCGCCGGAAGAAAGCGGAATCCTCGGCCAAGAACACGTGCTTGTCCTCGTCGTCTCCAGGCGAAGTGTCGTGAGCCTTCTCCGCCCATTCGGGATGGTTGTTCTTGGTCAGTT
>JANQOL010000641.1 GCA_028289675.1 Pirellulaceae bacterium | reverse complement strand
CGACAACCGGCTGACGATCGGCAACGTTCCATCCGGCAATGGATCGCCTGTTGAGGGCATTTCGCCAGTCCCAGCGGCTTCCGGAGGTTTTCCCGGTGTGCAGCAACCGCCCATCCCGAGTGCGACCATCGCGCCAGCACCGATTTCACCCGCACCTGAATTGGTGCCGGTTCCGACACTGCCCAATCGCTAAGGTGCCCGGGCAGTTCACAGGTTGGACCAGTTTCCGGCCCTAGCGAACAAAGCTTGCCGGTTGCACGTCATCATGCATCGAAAACGGCCGATGCGCGATTGGAGACTTGAGATTCAACCCTTTCATGGGTGGATTCAACTCCTGAGGCTGGCTGGCCGGTGGCCGTACATCCAATGGTGATTCGGCGGGCGGAGTTGGCAACGAACCTGGCAGCGCGGGTAGGCTGCTAGGCAACAAGTTACCGGGACTGGGGACGCGAGTATTCAGGTCTTGAGGACTCCGGCCCGTGGATGTCTGGGCGGGCGCACGCATCGTCGTTGGCAGCTGCTGCATCGGCAACTGACTCATCGATGCTTGGGTCGCCTGCAAGTAGGCGGCTCGCTGTTGCACGGCCGATGTCCGATTGGCACGATTTCCAAGGGTGTAGGTTTCGCGAGTTCGCTTGTTCTTGACCAGTGCCGACGAGTCGGGCACATCGATGGTCGTGGTCCGCATGCCGCTGCTGCCCTTCGGCAATTCCCCTTGCACCGTCGGCGAAGAGCTTTCCCGGTAGGACACGGACTGAACCGGCAACGTCACCCGAGCATTGTCATCGCCAGGAACCGCGCCCGGTAAGAACAGCTTAGCTGCCGCACCTTGCACGACCTCGCCTTCGGTGCCCTTGAAGGTGGGAATCAGCGTGATTTCCTGACGCTGGCCATCGGCGGCATCCCAGGGAATCCAAATGCTGTAGGAAGCGCCCAATTCGGAAGGACTGAAGTGCGACGTCAATTGTTCGGCGGTAAAACCAAACGTCTTGTCAGCGGCCACCTGTTCTTGATGGCGACGCGGCGGTTTGGTGTAACCATGCACGATCAACTCACCGTCTACTGGAATCGCCTGACTTCGTTCGTTGTATAGGTAGACGCGACCGCCAAATCCACGGGTAGGTGGTTTGCCAGGTAACGTCAAAATGTCAGGTGACCAGATGACTGCCATCGAATGCGGTACTTGGTACTCTTGTTTCCACATTTTGGAAATCGACCAACCGCTCTTTTCTGGCTTGGATGAGGCACCTTTGTCCCAAACGGCACAGCCACTGAGCAAGGTCGTGGTCGCCACGACGCAGGCCAACCGTGCGACAGCCGATTGTGTTACCTGTACAGAATCTTTCGTCGGAGTTGCAGACGTAGATCGCATGACAACGAAGCTCCCTCTTCCAATCTCGTGCGGGGCCGCACGGCCTTAGCGTAGACGTTTAATGATTTCCGGACTCAACTGGGTAACAGACCGCGACGGCCACCAAATCCGATTTCTACTTGTAGGGTCCGCTTTGGGCCCCACCAGCAGTCCCGGACGGTAGTGGGCGAGTAAAGCCGACCGTCTTCATCACCGGCTGTTGGCCAGCTGATGCCGCCTGGGCGTTCGAATCCACTTCGACCGGATCCGATTCGACGTCTTGGCCAATGGGATAGCCGTCAATCAATCCTGTTCCGGGAAACGGTGCGCCGGAGCGAGGTGTGCTACGCTGCTCGATCACGCTGGGCTGCAGATCGGGATAGATCATTTGCGATCGAGCGGGACCCCACAGACCGTTGCCGCCAGACAGCCCCACGTCGCCGTGGACGTTCAAGACGTCCGCCAAACACCAACTCATGCGCGAAGATTCAACGTGCTTCAGCGTCTCGTAGTCTTCATCGCTCTGAATAATGCGAGGCGTCAGTACAACCAGCAGCTCGCGGCGCTGTTCGGTTTCAGTGTCAAAACGGAAGGCCGGACCTACCAATGGCAGGCTGCCCAAGATCGGAATTCGGCGAGAAGCGCTGGTACGGTTCTTGCTGATCAGTCCTGCGAAGACGACCGTTTGACCTGAGTAGGCACTGATCGTCGTACTCGCTTCCGTGGAAGTAATGATCGGTGATAGGATTGCCTCACCGGTGGGACCAAAACCTACGGGAATTCCCGAGTCCGGGTCGCCCACGCTCGAGTTTTGAATCTGCACCTGCATGACGATCAAGCCATCTTGATTGACTCGCGGCAGCACGGCGATTCCCAGACCAACGGGCACGTCGACGGCGTTGATCGTCTGACCGACACCTTGCGTATTGGTGACGCCTTGCACCCGAGGCACCTGCTGACCGACCAACGTCGAAGCTTCGCGGTTATCCAAGGTGGTAATCTGTGGACGGCTCAAGACCTGAATGCGGTTGGCTTCTTGCAACGCTCGAATCAACACGCCCACCGCCTCGCTGGACGCCGACAGAACCAGTCCACCCACGCCAGCCGAATTGGCTCGTCCCAAACCGAACGCACTGAGAGCTTGCCCAGCCACGTTTTGGGTTTGTCCGGGACCGCCCGACGGACCTGTCAAAGGAGTGCCCAGGTTGAAGATGGGCGACTGTAGCGTGCCACCGGTCGCACTCTGGCGATCAAAGAGCAATCCATCTTGAATGCCCCATTCGGCGCCCAGCTCCAAAGAGTGGTCCAGCTGCACCTCGGCAATCAACACCTGGATGGCCACCAAGGGTGGTCGGCGGTCCAGCCGCTCGATGACATCCATGATGGTGTCAAAGTAGCGCGGGGTGGCGCTGACAACCAAGCTGTTGGTCGTCGGTTCCGCGACGACGAAGACTTCTCGATCGACCTGCTCGAAAGTGCTGATGAAACCACCTTGAAACAGAATTTGATTCACCGCCTGGCGTTGGACACTCAGGAAGTCATTCAAGGCAGTGTTCACATCGGCAGCATTGGCATTTCGCAACCAAACCACTTCGGTCCGACGCGTCTCTACCCCGTCTTCGTCCAGCCGCAGCAACAGGACCTCGATGACGTTCAGATCGGATTCCGACCCACTGACGATGACGCTGTTCGTACGTACATCAAAGGAGATGCGTAGCGGTACCAACGAACCTTCGCCGCCAGCGGTCAGGGCAGCCGTATTGTTGTTGCCCAACCCAAACAAACTGGATTGTCCCGCCGTGACCTGCAGCCCGAACAACTCTTGCAGCAAGCCGGCCAGGCTCTGTGCATCACCATTTTGAACTTCGAACACTTTGATGCGTGCTTCGGCGCTGGGCAGTTGGTCCAGTTCGTTGATCAGCTGTCCGATCAACTCCATACTTTGGGCAGGAGCTCGTACGACCAGTGCGTTGACGGAGGGATCCGAGGCCACAATAACGCCTGCCAATATCCCGCTCTCAACCGGCCCATCGCGACCAATGATGCTCAAACGTCCACTCGGCGGCGTTGCTAGCGATGTATCGCCACCAGCACCCTGGCCGGTGATGACCTCTTCGATCACCGCTTGCAGGTCGTCGGCCAACGTGTTCTTCAGGCGAAAGACGCGCACGTCGTTCTGCGCGGTCGTTCCTTCGACGTCCAACTCATCGATCAGCTTTTCGACCTCAACCATTTCTCGTGGTGAAGCTTGGACGATCAACGAGTTGGTACGGTAGTCGGCCAGCACTTTGACGCGCGTTCCTAGCGCCACACGTGGCTCGGAGTCGGGCGGGTTCTGTACGAAGAATTCGCGAATACGAGCTTCCACGTCCACGGAAGAAGCGTACAGCAGGCGGATGACCTTCAGTTGATTCTGCGGATCCAAAGGTTGATCAATTTTGCCCACCAGCTCTTTGACCGACTGGACAACTTCTTTACGACCGATCAGCAGCAGAGCATTGGGTTGCCCCAGAGCGGTAATGCTGACGGAGCCTTGGCGAGGAGCGTAAATATTGTCGTACAGCTCGGTGACCAATTCGGCGACGGCCTCGCCATTGGCGTGCTCGAGAGGAAACACTTCCACTTCCGGCTGCGTTTCCTTGGCTTGTTCTTTGATCTTCTCAATGACTTCCAGCGTGCGTTGCACATCCCGCTTGCTACCGCGAATGATGACCAAGTCAATTTCTTCGATGAACTCGATTTGCACGTCGCCGAACAGCCCGCTTTCGGACCCCAAGGAGTCGATGCTGCCCATCGCTGTGGTTGGTTCGTCGTCGCCGACGCCCACGCATGCCTCGGTAGTATCATCGCCGGGTCCCGACTGTTGCAACGTGGCGTTGACCAGACGGATCGCGCGTTTCACTCCGCGCGGTTCCGCCGGAGACAAGGGCATCACGTGCGTTGCTTGCTGGGCGTCGACCTGGCCTTGGTCCAAGCTGTAGATGACTTGGTTCCATCCGGCGACCGATGGGCCGTTACCCAACAGCGTCACTTGATTCAAACGTCGATCGACCTGCACCAGGTCCTGCATTCCGGCGGCGTTTTTCATCTGCAGATTGGCCAGCTCACCGTTGCGCTCAGTGGTCACACTCAAGCCCGGTCCAACCAGCCGGCGAATGGCATCTTCCAATTCGCGCCAGCTCAGATGACGCAGCTGATACACCTGTTGTTTCGAGGAGGCGACATGCATGCCGCGGTCGCCGGCGGGAATCTGATTCCGCTGCATGAACGCGTTCAGCTGGCTCCCAATGGTGCGGTGCACGGCATCAGGGGCCATGACCATCAATTGACCCGTTTTGGGATCCGTGGTGACCCGTACCTGAGGATCATCGTGGTAAACGACTTGCAGTTCAGCTCCGATGGAACCAACTAGATTCGAAGGCACGGAGTAGACTTGCAACCTCACATCACTGGCCGTCTGGTCGGCCGGTACCGAAGGCAGATCGGCCGGAGCGGGCTGAACCTGCGCCGGTTGAGTGATGGTCGGCACGCCGGGTAGCGGCGGGTATTCTTGGGCGTTGGCTGCAGTGGTTACCGAACCTCCAAGAAGGCCCGCCAGGACGGCGAATCGCTTCCAGGGACTTCGGGCACGTGCTGATTGGCAACCTGTAATGAGCATGCTCGACCTCTCCGTGTCTTCAACCCAAACAACCATCGTGGCCCCATGCGTTAAACGCGCGGCCATACGATGGTGTCCATCGGCACAACCGGTAGAATCCTTCCCAAAAGTCAGGCCAGATTACGAACGTGTAACCATCGCCAACCGCGAATTCTCCCTAGGCAACCCAAAGTCACAAACCGACGGTGGCCGGTAGTTTCGTTTTCACGAACT
>JANQOL010000631.1 GCA_028289675.1 Pirellulaceae bacterium | reverse complement strand
TCGTCCAAAAAGTGCTCGAGCATCAGCACGGCCGCCGGAACTTCCACCATCATGCCGACCGCGATTTGTTCGGGCAGCGTGACTCCCTCTTCCTCGAGATCGTCCAGCACTTGCCGCAGTACCATGCGGGCGGTGCGCAGCTCGTGCAGCGTGGTGATCATCGGAAACATGATCTTGAGTTCACCGCTGGAGGCTGCCCGCACCATGGCGCGTAGCTGAGTGCGAAACATCTTGGGTTGACGCAGCGACAAACGGATGCTGCGCAGCCCGAGAAATGGATTGCTTTCCGGTTCGATCAACGACAGATTGCCAACCTTGTCGGCGCCCAGGTCCAACGTTCGCATGATCACCGGTTTGCCGGCTAGCTCGGAAAGAACCTGTTTGTAAATCGCATGCTGCTCCTCTTCGCTGGGTTCTTGTTCGGCGCCCAGGTAGAGGAACTCAGTACGATACAGTCCGACGCCCTCGGCGCCACGCGCCAAACAGGGCTGGATCTCATATGGAAATTCGATGTTGGCCATCAGGCGAACGCGAGTGCCGTCCAGAGTCTCGGCCGGCAGGTCTCGTATCTGCGTCAACTTTTCGGCGCGGCTGACGCGAGCTAGGTGCCGTTCCTGGTACTTCAGGATGGTTTGCTCATCGGGCCGAATGATGACGCGCCCACGAAAACCGTCGACGATAATCTGCGCGTCGTGCTCAATGCGGTGCAGAAACGTGCCGATGCCCACCACCGCTGGCAGTTCCATGCCGCGGGCGACGATGGCCGTATGGCCGCTGGGACCGCCAACTTCCGTGCAGAATCCCAAGATCTTGTCGCGATCCAAGTTGGCCGTTTCAGCGGGCGTGAGATCATGGCTGAGCAGGATCGAAGTTTCATCGCCTCCGGTCACTTGCAGCGGAGCTCCGCCCAAGGCCTCAAGCAATGTACGTTCCACGTCGCGAATGTCATTGACACGCTCGCTCATCGGAGAGGAGCCCATCTGTCGAAAGGCCTGAGCATAGCGGCTCAAGATCGACGAGACCGCGTATTCCGCACTGACACATTCCTGCTCCACCAACCGAAACCACTCGCCGTGCAGAATCGGATCGAGCAACAGTTGTTGGTGCGCGGAAAAAATGGCTCCGGCTTGCGGGCTGATAGTTTCCGCCGATTGATGGCGGTGTTGTTCCAGACGCGAAGACGCCTCGGCAATTGCCGTTCGCAAGCGTGCGGATTCGTTTTCGCGGTCTGAGGAATCTATCTGAGTGCGAGTGATCCGATAACCTTCTTGGTCAAGGATCAATGCCTTTCCGATGGCAACTCCTGGCGAGACCGCAATGCCTTGCAGTTCGAGCATGGGTGTGGGAGCGCGCTGGCCATAGCAACATCCTGTTGGACTAAACGTGCCTGTCGGACTAAACGTGTCAGTGAACTGAGATCGGGGCCGATCTCATGCCGCGGACAGTAGCCGCATGGCTTGCGCAATAAGGGATGGTGGATTGTCAAAATCGAAAGTCGGTTTCTTGGACGTCGGTTGAACCAAGTTCATCCGGACTGCTCCGAGGTGACTTCCGAGTCGGATTCGTCGAATCCTTGGTCAAACAGCTCAGACAACGCGTCCACCGCCTGTTGGGCGTCAACACCACAAGCCCTGAGATTTAACTGAGTTCCGTGTCGAGCACCAAGAGTCAGAATGCTCATGATGCTTTTGCAATCAATCGCCTGGCCGTCTTTCTCAATTTCGATCTGAGATTGGAAGCGCCCGGCGGCACGCGACAGCAAGTCGGCTGGTCGCATGTGAATTCCCATCGGATTAACGACGGTGACTACTTTTTCAGCAGTTGCTGACATCGGCGGAAAATCTAGGAAGCTACTTTAGTTTTTAAAACTACTTGGTTTTGGAAACTGCCGTGGATTTAAAAATGGTGTTTGATCTGTGAGACTCGCAAGCTTCCGTTTGTCGGCGGCCACAACGGGTCGCCCACCGAACGGAAGGTCAAGCCTCACTGAAATTGCAGGACGAGCATCGCGAACGAGTCTGACGATGGTAATGAGGTGTCCAAGCTGTCGGTGTGCCTACGATACAAATTGATTGTTGTCCGCCTCTTCTAGCAACTGGACGATGTCTTCGGTCGTCTTACTTTGCTTTAGGAAGCGGCAAAAGGTTTCGTCGCGTAACTGGCGAGAGATGTTTTCCAGGGCGCGAAGGTGGTCGCCAGGCCGGTCAGGTGGCGATACCAGCAAAAAGAACAGCTGTACGGATTCACCGTCCAGACTGTCAAAATCAACGCCATCCGAGCTGACGCCAACCGTGCCGATCAGCTTTTCCACACTCGGGTGTTTGGTGTGTGGCACTGCCACTCCGCGACCGATGCCGGTGCTACCCAGCTCCTCACGCTTCATGATGGCTTTGATAATGTCGTCGCGATCCGCCTCTTTGATGTCCCCCGCTTGCAGAAGCGATTCGACCAATTCGGTGACTACACTCTCCTTGTCTTTAGAGTCCAGCTCCGCTCGGATCGACTTGCTGCTAACGAAATCCGAAAACTTCATTTGGTAAACCTTCTGTGAACGAAACGGCGAGCGGCCTTGCTTGGTGCCTGGAAAGGCAGCTTACTCGACCTCGTTGTCCTCAACGTGCTCCGCCGGAGTAATATGTTTGACGCCAGTCGACTTGTGACCGGTTAACTTTTCTTTGTGCTTGCGCAGTTGCTGCTCGACCTTCTGAATCGCCGAGTCCAGCGCGCTAATGACGGTTGTGGCCGACGCCGACGACACGAAGTTGTCGGTGTGCTCAGCGGACACGTTCATTTCCACGTGCGGCTGATCCTGATGCTGGAAATCCACGGTCACGTCGACCGCGTTCACCCGATCGAATATCCGGCGAACTTTTTCCGATTTCTCTCGGATCACTTCTTGATCATGCCCAGTTAGAGAACCGTGGCGAGCAGAAACGTTGACTTGCACTTAAACAAACTCCATGTGTGCGAACTCTGTGAGATTCTCTCAATACAAGATCTGCTTCAAGCCGCCAGCGACCGACCGACCATGTCCTTGCCAGCTTTTGCGCTCCTGTGTGGATGGAACCACCCATAAATACTATTAGATTAGCCAGGCGAGCTGACCGTCGTTAATGCCGACATTGTATCGTTGCTTCCAAGGCTCGCCAAATAGTGGTTGAAGCGGCTTTCAAAAATATGTCCAAACTAATTGAGTCGCGGCGGTTTGCTGGGCGATACTGCTCAAATGATCAGTCTAAACGGTCTTGGATTGCCGCCAGTCAATTTCCTAGACTTTGAAGGACCGAAGTTTCTCGAAAAGCGCCCGAAAGGCCAAGACAGGAGTCCAAGGTGAGTCCAGTAAGCCTGCTGTGGTTGATCGGCGGTTTCGTCGCTTGCAGCGTATTGATCCGCCTAATGAGCGCCCGACAAGCCGAACTGACCGCCAGCTTGCGAGCTTACGTCGAGCAGCAGCTGGAATGGGCCAAAAAGCGGGCACACGCGGCCAAACTTGCGCAGCAGGTTGCCGAAAAGAAAGAGGCGGACGAGAGGCATCGAGCCAATCTGGCGAATCAAGTCGCTCAATCATTAGCAGGTGCTCCAATTCACCCGCAGCCGCCCCCGGAGCCCGCCGCATCGACTGAGGCCTCAACATCGGATGCCGCATAGGCACTCGGCGCCGCGGAAACCAACCAATCCAGCGGATTCCGACTCGGTCGCCTCGTCCGCATCGCGAGGCCCGTGCGTCCCGCTCGTGACTTCGACTGGCCAAGCTCAAGAGGTGCCGGGTGGGGTAACACTTGCCGACATTGACCGGGGCCATCATTGACCGGGGCCATCCGACTTCGCAGTTTGCCCAGGCCAAGATAAACTAGCGGCTCCTGGCTAGGCGACACGTTCTCCGGATTCTCGTTATGACTCAAGACAATTCTCAGCTAATGGACGGCTCGGTTGCAGTCGAAGATCAACCGTTGAAAAAGCTGTATATCGAAACAGTCGGCTGCCAGATGAACGTCTTGGACAGTGAAATGGTCGTCGCTAGTCTCCGACGCCAAGGCTACGAATTGGCGGACCAGTTAGAGTCCGCTGACACGATTTTGTTCAATACTTGCAGCGTCCGAGAAAACGCGGAGGAAAAGGTCTACTCCAACCTGTCCAAGTTGAAAAAGTTCAAGCTGGCACATCCCGAGAAAATCCTCGGGGTGATGGGGTGCATGGCGCAAAAGGACCAGCAAATCGTGTTCGACCGAGCGCCCTATGTCGATCTCGTGGTGGGACCGGGCCAACTGCACCGTATTCCTGAACTGTTGACGCGGATCGAGTCGGGAGATGGCTCGCAGATGGCGGTCAGTTTAGGACGCCGCGACGGTTCGCAGGAGCAGATTCGCCGCAGCCACGAGACGTTTGATCCATTGCGTGATCCCAGCATGCGGCCCACGCCGTTTCAGGCCTACCTGCGGATTCAGATTGGCTGCGACAAGTTCTGTACGTACTGCATTGTCCCGATGACTCGGGGTCCGGAGCAGGGACGCCCGCCTGAGTTGATTGTGGAGGAAGCTCGCGAGTTGGCGCGCCAGGGCTGCAAGGAGATTACGTTTCTAGGGCAGACCGTGAACAGCTATCGGCACGTAACTGGCAATCACAAAACAGAGCTGGCCGATCTGCTGGAGCAAGTTCATGAAATCGACGGAATCGAGCGGCTCAAGTTTGTCACGAGCTATCCCAAGGACATGACGCCGCGATTGCTACAAACGGTTCGAGATCTGCCCAAGTGCTCGACGTATCTGCACGTGCCAGCCCAAAGTGGATCGGACGACGTGCTGCGGCGGATGAAGCGTGGCTACACCACAGCTGATTACTACGACATGATGGACCGCATCGCGGACCTGCTGCCGGACGCCGCGGTGTCCAGCGATTTTATTGTTGGCTTTTGCGGGGAGACCGACGAAGACTTTCAGAAAACCGTCGACTTGGTTCAACGCTGCCGATTTAAGAATAGTTTCATCTTCAAATACTCGGTGCGTCCAGGCACCCGAGGTGCTGACCTGTACGAAGACGACGTTCCCGACGACGTCAAGAGTCGGCGCAATAACGAATTGCTCGCCGTGCAAAACGCGATCAGCCAGGAAGACAATTTGAAGTTTCTGGGGCAGCGCATGACTGTATTGGTGGAAGGTCCCAGCAAGACCTCCGTCAAACGCGGCGAAACGGGGCCGGTGCGTCAAATGATGGGCCGCACCAATTGCGATCGAATCGTGGTCTGGGAAGGCAACGAGCGGCAAACTGGCAACATGTTGCCCGTGTTGATTCACGATGCCAGCAGCCATACCCTATTCGGCTCGGTGGAGACCATGGAGATGACTCCCAGCGTGGTCTCCCTGCCCACCATGACGTAGTCTTTGCTGGCGATTTGGCCAACGCCCAGAGGACATGCCGATGGGCACTGCTTTGCGATCGAGTGCCGTGTCATCAGCGTCCAACGATTTTGGCCGCCAGCCACGGATTTTCTGCGGAATGCGGCAAGCTTGAATCTCGCGGAACGAATAGGCGACCAGGAGCGATCAGACTGAGTAGGCGAAGACCGCCTGCCCCCCGCAACCGGGAACGACGGTGAGCAGTCGTTCAGTACCAATCCGTGTTCGTGGCGGACTTGCCGGTACCACTTCGCCAGTGTCTGATGTTGGCGGAAGTTCCGTTTTTTGGGCGCGCGAAGGAAGAGTCTTGGCACAAGCGGTGTCCTGGTCAAACCGAATCGACAGCTGCGTCCAGGCTCTCAAATGGCCGGCAGCCGGCGTGGCAGCGGTCATAACGCCGCTGTTGCTGTGGTCGCTACTCAAGTTGGTGCCCAGGATCGTGGTCAGTCCCTGGTCGCTACTACCCTTTGCCGCGGGCTGCATTCTGTGGGGGCTGTTATGGAGGCGTTGGCTGGGCAACAGTCGCTTTGGAAAGTTTCTGGTCACACTCGAGCACGAGTCGACGCACGCCATGTTCGCGATGCTGACGCTGCACCGCATTGTTGGTTTCCGAGCATCCCTAGGACGCGGTGGCGAAGTGCGATTTTTAGGCCGTGGCAACTGGCTGATCACCGTGGCCCCTTACTTTTTCCCGACGGCCGCGTTGTTGCTCTTCTTGTTGGCCTATGTCATGCCCTTTCCACTGCTGCCATGGCAGAGCTTTCTGCTGGGTGTTGCGCTCAGTTATCATGTGCTGAGCACACTGCGTGAGACGCATCGCGACCAAACCGACATTCAACAGCTGGGTACTACGTTCTGTTGGCTGTTCCTGCCAGCGGCGAATCTGGCTGTGGTCGGGCTGCTGATTTCATTCGCCCATGCGGGTTCCGAGGGGCTGTCCGCTTGGACAGCGGACGTGTGGCAGCCCGTCCACTGGTTGTGGTCTCTGTTGCCTACTGCTACCGGCAGTGAAGTCCAGGTACCGGCCGAAGCCAGCTAGGCTGGACTGTCGTTTGAGCGCGAACCAGTGATGCGGCGTGGTGGCAATTTCGCGGGCAGCGAGATTCCAAGTCCTGATCTTGAAGTAGTTGGAGCACAAGCGGTGAACAGCTTGAGAAACACCAGTGTCTGGACCGTCCTGCTGATGGCAGTATTGGCTGCGCAGCAGCATGGCATGGCCCAGCCGCCCAAGCCCAACGTTGTGCTGATCTACACCGATGACCAAGGATACGGCGATGCCAGCATCTTGAACGCGGATGCCAAGTTCGAAACGCCCAACTTGGATCGTTTGGCGCGGGCAGGCGTGACGTTTTCCGATGCACACAGCTGCGACTCCGTGTGCTCACCCTCGCGCTACGGTTTGCTGACGGGACGGTACTGTTGGCGAACACGACTAAAAACAGGCGTA
>JANQOL010000618.1 GCA_028289675.1 Pirellulaceae bacterium | reverse complement strand
GGCCGAAAACCGGCGTCGCTGTATCAGAAATTGTGGAAACAGACGCGGGAATAAGTTGCGCAGAATTTGATTTTGATTTCGCGCGCGAGACCTTCGCCTGGGCAGTTGAGAAAGCGCGACCAAGCTTCTCGCCCGCAACCTGGAGTGCATTCTGGATAACTGCCGTCGAGAACCGGAAACCCGCGGACGCGGCCGAGGCTACCGGCTTGACGGTTGGCAACGTCTACGCGGCCAAATTTCGAGTCATGGCCAAATTGCAAAAGCTGGTGCAGCAGTTTCAAGTTGCCTCCGAGTCCGAAGAAGGCCCCTCCGTTTGGACTCGGCCCGGCGCGGAAGGTACCGCCAGTGCGAGCCGCCAACAAGGTGATGGACGATGAGCCTTTCACGATGCTTCGAGCCCGCGGAACTGTTGAGTGCTTTGGACGAGCATGTTCAGCCCACGCAAGTCAAGCGCATAGCCGATCATCTCGAGCATTGCCAAGACTGCCGAAGAACGATGCAGACGCTGGCCATCGGAAAAGAAGTATCGCCGGCCAGGTTTGAACAACAGCTTCAGCAGCTTGGCAGCGATCCTCGATTTCGCGAGCGAGGCGCAGAACGACTTGGTTCAGGCCAGCACGCGATTAAATTGCTGAATCCAACCGACGACCCGGAAATGATTGGCCGCCTGGGAAGGTTCGAAGTATCAGCTTTTATTGGCAATGGGGCAGCTGGGTTCGTGTTTAAGGGGTTCGATCGATCGTTGCACCGACCGGTTGCCTTGAAGCTGCTCTCACCCACGATCGCCCACCTGGCCACCGCGCGAAAACGGTTCCACCGTGAAGGCCGTGCGATTGCCTTAGTTCGTGATCCTCATGTGGTGGATGTCTACGGTGTAGACGACCACAATGAGCTGCCCTTTCTCGTAATGCAGTATGTATCGGGCGAATCGCTGCAAACGAGAATCGCTCGGGTGGGGGAAATGTCGACCGAGGAAGTCACCCGCATTGGCCTGCAAGTCGCGAAGGGGCTGGCCGCGGCCCACGCTCAGGGAATTGTTCACCGCGACATCAAGCCCTCAAATATCCTGATGGAATTCGGCAGTGACCGCGCCATCGTGTCGGATTTCGGATTGGCGCAAGTTTCCGACGATGCGGCCATGACCAAAACCGGCCTGCTCGCCGGCACGCCGCAGTTCATGGCGCCTGAACAAGCCGAGGGAAAATCTTTGGACGAGCGCGCGGACTTGTTCAGCCTCGGTTGCGTGATGTACGCCTGTTGCACCGGTCAAGCACCATTTGTGGGCGAATCGATCCTGAATGTTCTGAAGTCCGTGGCGGAAGCGCAGCCCAAACCAGTTCGGGAACTCAATCCTCAAATCGCGCCGTGGCTCGAAGCCCTTGTTCAAAAACTGATGGCCAAGTTGCCCGGAGAGCGGTTTCAATCGGCTTCGCAAGTCGCCCAAGCGCTGTCTGAAGAACTGGCGTTCGCCCAATCGACTCAACAAATTCCTCACCCTCATCGATCGTGGTGGCGTGCCGAATCCCGACCACCGGTTAAGCAAAGGATCACTATTTCGTTGTTGGGGTTCGCACTGCTGGGAATCACGACGCTCGCGTTCCTATTCCCCAAGTGGATCCAACCCAACGGTGCACAAGACTCGCAACTCGCGCGGACGGAACCCCTGTTCGAACCAACGACTGCCGAGCTGAACCTAGATCGAGCCAAGGCGGCTTATGATCTGAGCTATGAAACTCATGTCCAGGAAGCGAGCCTTAGCGGAGACATGCAGGAGTCCATCGATCGTCATCTCAAGGCTCTACAACTGGGCTACGACCCCGCGCGCTCGTCCTTTCATATAGCCCGTGCGTACGCTCTGGAGGGTCGTGGTGAAGAAGCCTTCGAGTGGCTCAAGGCAGCGATGAGCTGCGGGTTTTGCGATTCAGAAGCATTCAAAACCAACCGAGACCTCCGACGAATCCGTGGCGACGAGCGTTACACGCAATATCTGGAACAAATCATTGCGTCCGAATCTAAGCTGGACGACATCAAGACGACGTACTTCATCAACGCTGACTATGCCGCGGCGCTGGATTTGGCCAAACAGCGGTTAGAACGTTGGCCCCGCGACGAGTTTACTCAGCTGCTCATCGCTGGGGCGATGACAGAAATCGCATTTCACGACGCGTCACAAATCTCGATGGCCAAGATTTGGAATGAGCGTATCCGAACATCTGTTCGATTCGCCAACTACGGCAACTACAACTTGGGTTGCCTGGCACTGATGGAAGGTCAGTTGCAAAGAGCGTTTGACTATTTGCACTATGCCGTGTCCACCGGATTCACGGACCTCGACCATCTGACCAACGATCCCATGCTGGGCGAACTAACATCCGATCCACGCTATCCACAACTGATCCGCCGCTTCGAACTCTCTGAGCCCGCAAACTGAGATTTCGGTTCTCTAAGCCCGGCTTTTTCGATGTGTTCACATGTACTGTAGATGGTGAGGTTTAGGGGCTTTGGACGCGTCTACCGAAGTAACCTGCGGGTCTCCTGAGCCCACCCCTCTACGTTTGCTGGCTAGCATCAATACGCTTGCGGGTGGATAACCAGACGATGCCGAGGCCTAGTGTGAGGGCGGCAGCGGCGGATAACAGCCAAGTAGCGGGGAGGTGGGAACGCTCCTCCACGAAAATATCCCACTCAGCCAGCTGCTCTTGATAGTGGCTCAGGCACAATAACAGAGCATTGTGAACCGCGTGCAAAATCATACCGGGCCAAATAGATCCGGTGCGGATAGCGATGAACCCGAGAATCAAGCCGATCAACGTGGTGGGCAAGAAACGTTCTACGGCCAACACATTGCTAGTCAGTCCGTGCATCAGGACAAACATGACCGACGACAGTACCACCGCCCAGGTCCCCGAGTACTTGTGGAGCGAGCTCAGCACGAATCCCCGAAATAAGAACTCTTCGCACACCGCGGGAGTCAGTGCGAAGACGACCAAGATCATCCACAACGGCAGCTGGCGCAACTCGTCACGAAAATCGGCGACACGCTCCATGGTCTCTGAGTTGATCGCATCAATGCCCAACATCTGGCCGGCAATGATAATCTCATGCGCGAACATCCAGGCGGAACCGGCAATCAGCAACAATGCGGGAAAGCTCCACCATTTCCAGCCGCCCAATCCCAACCGAAACGTGGACATCGTGTCAATGCGACGATAAAGGGCCACGAGCCAGGGGATTCCCAGAATGAGTACGAAAGAGACGGCGGCCGACACCCACAGCCGTACGGACATCTGCTCACTAACCGCTGGCAAGCTACTGGATGCGATGAAGTACATCGGAAACATCACAGCCATCGTCAGCGCCATTTGGTCGACGCCCGGCAACTGCCGACGCTCCAACGGACGCAGCAACAAATCGCGCCAGCTGCCCTGGCTGCCATGCATCGACGCGTCTGAACCAAACAGCCGGCTAGCCACCACCAGCGCCGCCAACGCGTAGACGCCGTTGCAGATCACGGCCACCAGCGCCGTATTCCATTCCGCGCCACCCACCAACACCAGGCGGGCCAGCAGCACGATATTGACCAACGGTACGGTTGCCAGCAACCCAGTAAACTTGATGCCGGGCAGCAGGCTCATCACGCCGGGCGTCAGGGCCAGCAACATCAGTGGTATCAAATAGGCCTGAGCCTCCTTGAAGCTTTTGGCGAAACTGGTGACCGCCAACAGCAGCGCCGCGAAAAACATGGTGAACAACACCAACAACACCAACACAGTGCCAATGACGCCGGCTGACAGGACACCGTCTCCAAAAATCAACTTACCGATGCCACTGACCCACAAGGTCATCGTCATCGCAGCCAGATTGGCCAAGGCTGTCAGCAGAGCGACTACCACCACGGCGGAGTACTTTGCCAACAGCAGCGCCCAACTCGGCGTTGGCGAAACGATCAGGGCCTCCATTGTCCCGCGTTCGCGTTCGCCGGCGGTCAGATCAATAGCGGGGTACACAGCGCCGGCCATGGTCATCAACACCAACACCAGCGGCACCATGGTGGCCAACAAATCCGCGTAGTTGCTCTTCATGACCACCGGAGTCGCCACTAATCGGAACGGCGCCTGGTAGCCGTTGCCAATCAATCCACGTGCGGCCTCGTTGTTAAATGCGGCCAAGATACGTTCCAACAACTGCAGCGCTCGTTCGCTACGAGATTCACCTTGCCGGTAGCGTATGTCGTAGCGACCAACCATGGCCACCAGTGCGGCAGGATCAAAGCCCGGCGGTAGTTTCTGTTGGCCAGCGGTGACCTGCTTCAGCAGCAATTCGAGTCCGCGGCGAGAACCTTGGTCCGCCGTATCCTCCTCGTCTCCGGATTTGCGGGTGATGACGATGTCCACCGAACCATTTCGCAATGCCTCACGGCCATCGTCTTTGAGCACCATCAACTGCGGACCGGCCTGCGTTGAAGCTGGTTCCTGAT
>JANQOL010000602.1 GCA_028289675.1 Pirellulaceae bacterium | reverse complement strand
TAGTCGTCGCGAAGTCGAAGAGGTGATCGTCCAAGGCCGTGTCGAGGTGGACCAAGAGGTGGTTACCGATCTGGCCTGCAAGGTCGACCCAAGGTCCGTTGCCATCAAAGTGGATGGTCAGACGCTCAAAAGGCCTCGGCTCGTCTATTTCGCTCTCAATAAACCCAAGGGAGTCCTGTCTACCAACAAAGACCCAAGTGGACGCATGCGGGTCATCGATTTTGTGCCCGACGGACAGCGCGTTTTTTCGGTCGGCCGCCTGGATCGAAACTCCGAAGGTCTGATGTTGTTGACCAACGACGGCGAACTGGCGCAGCGGTTGGCTCATCCCAGTTTCCGCGTGCAGAAGACGTATTTCGTCGTGGTAGCTGGCACAATGACCTCCGCAGAATTGGCCAAGCTCCGCAAGGGCGTTTATCTGGCGGAGGGAGTGGCACGCATCGATGGTGCGAGCATCAAAAAGCACCGCAAGGGCTGTACCGAAGTCGAAATCGTGCTGTCGGAAGGTAAGAACCGAGAGATTCGTCGAATCCTCGCGCGGGCCGGCCACAAAGTAGTCACACTCCGGCGGATTGCCATCGGTCCGTTGCGCTTAGCCCAATTGCCCCTCGGTGCCTCGCGAACTTTGACGGCCAAAGAGGTCAAAGCTCTGTACGCGTTTGCCGAGGCCAGTAGCCGAGCGGGAGCTGTCAAGGGGCGACGCAAATCGCAGGGTAAGAATGGACCCTCATCGGGTAAGACTGCGGGCTCCAAAGATGTGTCGAATCCGGTTCATGATTTAGATGTAGATGGCGACCAAGACTGGGATGAGTTTGACGATGATTTTGTGGGCGACTTCAGCGGAGTCGGTTCCATTGGCAGTGTGCTGGGGTTCGAAGATTCTGGAAGCTCGAATACTCCGAGACCGTCGTCTCCGCGGAAAACGAATCGGCGTGCGACATCGCAGGCTAGACGATCGACCGGCAAGCCCGTGAAGGGACCTGGTGCCGCAGCCAACAAGTCAGCGGGAAGAGCGAAGACAAAACGCAAGTCCGCACACAAGGTGGTGGCGAAAAACACGGTGGGGAAAAAGAAATCGGCCTCCGGCCGCCGCGGCACAAAGTCGCCTGTGGCCAGTGGCGGCCCGAAGACGGCGCGGAAGTCATCACGCGCTTCCAAGCGGTCAACTACTGGCCCCGCAAAACGGTCGGTTCGTCCAAGCAGCCGTCGAGGAAAGCGTTAGTTCCGCCGCCGGCCTTTCTTGGATGTCGGCTCCGGGTTCGAACCCGTTAGCCATTGGTAGATTGCCCGCTCAATTTGTTCAGGAATCGTATGACCTACTTTGCCGACAACGCCGTTTCGTCGCAGCCGAAGATCATCGAAAACCTGCTGCTTGCCCAAGATACGCGCCGAGTTCGCATCGATGCGCCTGAGATGGCCAGACGCGTGGTTCCAGGACAGTTCTTCATGGTCCGTAACCCCGCCGGAAACGACCCGCTGATTGGTCGGGCGTTAGCACTGTACGACGTTGACGCCGAGCAGGGATGGATCGACCTGGTCTATCTGGTGAAGGGCAAATTGACGACAAGTCTGGCTAAACTGAAGAGCGGAGATCCATTGGCGGTATGGGGACCTTTGGGAAATGGATTTCCGGCGGAGCCCACCGATCATTTGATCATGGTGGCTGGTGGTATTGGTCAAACGCCATTTCTGACACTCGCGCGGGAAGCGCTCGGCCGACAATCGTTTGGGCGTAGCAGTGGATATGCACACAGCGTTAGCTTTTGCTACGGAGTCCGCTCGGCAAAGTACCTGGCGGGCGTCGAACAATTTGAAGAGGCTGGATGCGACGTTCAAATTGCGACAGAAGATGGCTCTCACGGCCCAGCCAGGCGCGTTACGGATGGTCTCGAAGGGCTCTTGGAGAATGCGTCAACCACTGCATCCAGACGCATTGTGTGTTGTGGACCCGAACCCATGATGGAAGCCGTGGCCAAGATCGCAGACGACAACGATGTGCCGTGCCAAGTGTCCTTGGAGACGCCCATGGCCTGCGGCATTGGCGTTTGTTTCACCTGTGTGGCCAAAGTTGGTACCGCCGCCGACTGGGACTACAAACGCACTTGCGTTGAAGGCCCAGTCTTCGATGCCGCCGACATCCTTTGGCACTGAGATGGAACTCGCGCTGTCACGGCGTACCGCTTCGCTTTAACGGAGCAACGGCACGGAACCGCTGGCGGTATTGGGTGGCAAGGAGTTCGAAGAACCGGCGCCAAAGTCATAACCAGTGCTGCGTCCTGTCGTGCCAGGCGCGAAACCCGCCGGTGCAGAGGCAGTTGCCGGAGCCGATGGGTCGGTGGGAGTCAGGGTAGTGGCACCTTGATAGGCACTTGGGCTGGGCGTGCCGCCAACGCCACCGGCCGGCAGTGACGGATAGCTGGGTAGATCCGGTGTGGTCGTCGTCGAAGGCATGGTGGGTGTAGCCGAAGCTGGCGAGCTTTGTGGGTAGCCCACCGGAATGCTCGACGCCGTGCCGGCGCTGCCCATGGCGGGCGCTGATGCGCCAGGATATCCGGCTGGTGAAGCCGCGCTGCCAGTGGCCAGGGTGTTAGTCACGCTGGTCGGCAAAGCAATATTGGGAGCTTGAGCCGATGCTGACGTACCGGCTGTGCCGGTGTAGCTGCCGCCGTAAGGATTCGGCAAGCCTGCCGCCGCCGTTGTGCCTGATGGTGCCGTGCCAGTCGTCGAAGCCGTGCCCATTTGATAGGGCCCCGTTTGATAACCGTTGGCTTGGGCCGCCAAGCCTGTTTTGGGTGTGGAGACCGTTTGGGCGCTATAACCGTAAGCGGTGCCGCTACCTTGGTTTGTTGAGCCACCGGTCGCCGGTGTGTTTTTGGCGCCCACCGAGGCAATCGTACCCGGGTCGTACTTGGCCGCTGGGCTGGGAGGCAGCTGAGGCAGTTCGTCTTCGCCGCTCAGCGTGCTGGCGTCCGGCTTTCGCCCCCACGACAGCAGGCTGCTGCCCGGCATCTTCCAAGCGCCGCTACGGCAACCAGGCAAAGCTACCAAGGCGACTAGTCCCAATACAATCCAGCGTCTGTTGTTCATGTCCATCGATCCTTCGATGTATTGTCTTGCCTACACCGCTCCCTCGCGGATCCTGAGCCCTTGTATGTTTCGATTGATTGAACAATCAAAGTTGAATCAATCGTCAAAAATTACCCAAATCCGCAGTGCTCGAATCCACGCGCGATCCTAGAAGAAAGTACAAATCGGTCTCAAGGCCAAATCGCCGCAGTCAATGCAACGGCACTTTTCGAGAATCTGTCTTGGCTTGGGGCGTTGCTATTCCACCGCAGATGCAGGCCAACCATACCGGTTAGACTGCCACGGATTCGCGAATAGCCACTTCGAGGCTCTGGAATTGGGACCGCATCAAGGCAATGGCCATGTTGTGCATACCTTGGTTTTTGGAAATCTCCGTCACCTGTTGCTCCAAGCTGACATCGCTACCGTCGTGATACAGCACTTGCCGGCTCACGTCTCTGACCTGCTCCAAGGACGTTCCCGTCTCGGTGGAACCCGGCATGGCCTGGGTGCGGGGATTTGTCAGAGCCTCTTTAAGCGTCGATTGAAAGTCGTCCACTGACACATCCCGCGTCTGGTAGTCGGGCGTATCAATGTTGGCAATATTGCCCGCCAATAATAAATGGCGTTTTTCAGCAAAGACCGTCGCCTGTTCCAAGGCCGGAAGTGTGGATCCATTGAGCCAGGTTTGCCACATGCGATGTTCCGTCTAGTACGTTGCGACCTTCGGCACGGCTATGAGGTGCACGCCCACATAGTGAGCGCTACAAACGGTTTGCATAGGCAAACGCGCCAGCAAAAATAATCTTCGCTCTAAGCAACTTGCCGCGCGGACTGTTCTTCGGGCAGAACCACTGTCCAGGCCAGCCCACCTTGAGGGCAGCGGGAACAGTAGTAATTGCATCGACTACCGCCGGTTTGCGGATCCGCAACGGCTAGGCCGTTCAGCCGAGGACTTCCGAACGCGGCCAAGCGTACGGGTAGCTCGGGATCTGGACCCGAGTCGGCGACCTCCATTTCGATGCCTCGTGAAGTGTTCAAGATCACAATCGAAATGTCGCCGCCCTTGGGGGATCTTTCGATAGCTTGTTGCAACAGATTCTTTAGTGGTCCCATCGCGGCTGGCATGCTGGGCAAGTTCTTTGCCTCTGGAGCTACTTCCAAATCTACGTTCAAAGAACGAGACTGGATATCGCTCGCGGACTCCAGCAGCAAATTGTTGACGTCGACCGACAAGCCTCCCGGCTGTCTGGGAGAAGCAAAGTAATCGAATGGCAGGGTCGAACGCATGGCTAGAGATCCTGAATATCGAGATGACTGGGTTGCAACACGGCGTCGGCCATGTAGGCGGTGCGAGCGAGTGTCGAGTCTTGTCCGGCTTGCAGCTGCGCCGCCACGGCGTCGCGCTGTTGTGTTGCCGCCTCTAAAGTGGCTTGGTCACGAGCGACCAACTCTTGCAACAGGCGATTGCCTTCATCAGCAACCTGGCGGCACTGTTGTCGACGGTCTTCGGAACGCCATACCCGAGCGTCCGGATCGTCACCCATATAGGTTTGCATTTGCTGACCCACTTGCGCCAACTCGTCCAGCAAGCTTTGCTTGTGCGCCAGCACTTTCAGCGTCGCGTTGACGTCAGCCTGGTCTGCGCCGGCCTGGGTCTGGCTAAGAGTCTGAAGACGGCGAAGTAGGTCCAAGCGTGTCGCGAAGTGTCCCAACAATGC
>JANQOL010000565.1 GCA_028289675.1 Pirellulaceae bacterium | reverse complement strand
GCCCTTGATCGTGCGCGCCGGTGATACTTTGGCGGCAGTCGCAGCACAGGTACATCGAGACGTTGCCAACAGATTGACGGCTGCACGTGTGTGGGGAGCAAGAGTTCAACCGGGAACCAACGTGAAACCGGATTACCAACCCTGCGACGGTGACGTGGTGGAATTGCACACTGGGTCGTAGCGTCTGCCCAATTAACGATTTTCTATTCCAGACCGTATCTCTTTGGCCGACGAACGAGTAGCCACCTATGCACAACGCCGATATCGCCCACGTGTTCGAAGAGATGGCTGACCTGTTGGAACTGCGAGGCGAAAACGCGTTTCGAGTGCGAGCCTATCGCAACGGGGCCAAGGCGATTTTGGAATTGGAAGCGTCCATCGTCGACTTGCTGGCCGATCCCGGCCAGGATCTCAAGTCCGTGGCCGGAATTGGCTCCACACTGGCCGACAAATGCCAAGTACTGGTCGAGACCGGCAAACTGCCGCAGTTGGAAAAACTGCGGCAGGAAACTCCTGCAGTATTGATGAAGATGACCCGCATTCCGGGCTTGGGTGCCAAGAAGGCGATGGTGCTGCATCAGGAACTGGGCATCGAAACGCTAGAAGAGCTCCGTCAGGCTTGTCTCGATGAACGGGTACGAGCACTCAAAGGATTTGCCGCCAAGACCGAAAAACTCATCCTGGACGGCCTCGAGATTGCCGAAGCCGCTTCCCAGCGGCTAAGAATCGATCAAGCTGACAAACTGGTGCACCGAATACGCACTCACTTAGAAGACTGCTCAGACATCGACCAACTGGAGTTCGCCGGAAGTTTTCGACGCGGAAAGGAAACCGTCGGGGATATCGACGTCCTGGTGGTCAGCCAGAACCACACTGCCGTCATGGACCATTTGGAGAGCTTTGCCGGCCTGGTCAGTGTGATTGTCCGCGGTGATACCAAGATGTCGATTCGCGTCGACGACCAATTCCAAGTCGATTTACGGGTCGTTCCACGGGAGTCATTCGGCGCAGCATTGCAGTACTTCACGGGATCGAAGGAACACAATGTGGCCATTCGGAGCCGAGCAAGAAAGCTGGGCATGACGGTCAATGAGTATGGCGTGGCCAAGCTGGACGCCCCCGATCAATATGTGGCTGGAGCGACCGAGGAAGAAGTCTATGACGTCCTGGACCTGAAATGGATTCCCCCTGATCTCCGCGAAGGCCGCCGTGAGATTGCCTGGGCCGAGCCGGGAGCGAGTCCTCCGCCGCTGTTATCCTTAGAGGACGTTGTCGCCGACCTTCACATGCATACCACGGCCACCGATGGAGCTCACTCTATCGCGCAAATGGCCGATGCGGCTCGGGAGCGGAGACGCACACATATCGCCATCACGGACCATTCTCGCCGCGTCAGCATGGCCAATGGTCTGGATGAAGAACGACTGCTGGCACAGTGGGACGAGATCGATCGTTACAATGCTGAACAGTCCGATGGGTTCCGTGTCTTGAAGGGCATCGAATGCGACATCTTGGAAGCTGGCCCGCTGGATATCGCCGACGAAGTTCTCAGCCAGGCCGATTGGGTACTGGCCAGCGTGCACTATGGCCAAAAACAACCTCGCGACAAGATCACCGCCCGTATTCTGGGTGCCCTGGCCAATCCACACGTCGATGCAATTGCCCATCCCACCGGTCGACTAATCGGGTCTCGACCACCCTATGAAGTCGATCTGCAAGCGGTCTTCGAGGCGGCAGTGGAGTATGGCAAGTGCTTGGAACTAAACGCCAGCCCCGCGCGTTTGGATCTGTCGGAACAGCACCTGATGATGGCGCTGGGCATGGGCATTCCTATTACCATCAACACCGACGCGCACTCCATGGAGGGCATGGACGTGATGCACTACGGTGTTCAACAGGCTCGCCGCGCCGGCGTCGAACGAGACCAAGTGGTCAACACCTGGCCGTTGGAACGATTGCTAACTTGGCTCGAGCGATGACTAAGTTCAGCATCGACGACCAGGTCCGTGTAGAATAGCCGCGTTTCCACCTCAACCATTCCTCAAATAGGTGCCTCATGTTTGTGCGACCGCAGTTTTGGAGTCCGTTGCTGGCCTTGATGGTCGTTGTATGCTGCTGGCACTCGACTGCAGCGCAAACGCCAGCGTCACCGGAGAGTGTGAAACCTCCCAACATCGTATTCATCCTGGCCGACGATTTGGGATACCGTGAATTGGGCTGCTTTGGCCAGCAACGCATCAAGACGCCCCATCTGGATCAGTTAGCGCGCGAAGGTATGCGGCTGACGCAACATTACAGCGGCAACGCAGTCTGCGCTCCGTCGCGCTGCGTACTGATGACCGGCAAGCATCCTGGCCACGCGGTGGTCCGCAATAACCGCTCGACACCGCCGGAGGGTCAATGGCCGCTGCCGGACAGTGAAGTGACAATGGCCGAAGTATTCCGTTCCCTCGGCTACACCACGGGAGCATTCGGCAAGTGGGGATTAGGCGGCCCCAATTCGAGTGGCCAGCCACTCAAGCAAGGCGTGGATCGCTTCTTTGGCTACAACTGTCAGGCACACGCGCATAGCTATTTCCCGTCATACCTCTGGGACAACGATCAGCACATTGCGTTGGAGAACCATCCCCCGGTGAATGGCCACGCCGGCTTTAAGGCTGGTCAAGATGTCTCCGACCCCAAAAACTACGAACAGTTCAAAGGTCAGGACTACGCGCCGGATCGTATTCATGAACAAGCTTTGGAGTTTGTACGAAGCAACCGAGACCGGCCTTTCTTGCTGTACTATCCCACCGTGATCCCTCACGTGGCCCTGCACGTTCCGGATGAAGACTTGGAGCCCTACTTGAAATTGGGTTGGTCGGATCCGCCGTTCACCAAAGCTGGAGGCTACGGCTATACACCTCATTTTACGCCTCGTGCCGCCTATGCCGCGATGATTACTCGCTTGGACACCTATGTCGGTCGGTTGCTGCAGCTGATCGAAGACGAAGGACTATCCGAGAACACGATTGTAGTTTTCAGTAGTGACAATGGCACGACGCATTTGGGCCAGGAAGTCGACTACGAATTCTTCGAAAGTGTGGGCGAATTGCGCGGGCTGAAGGGATCGCTGTATGAAGGCGGTGTGCGCGTGCCCACCATCGTTCGCTGGCCTGGCAGAATTGCCGCCGGTGGCCAAAGTGATCACGTTAGCGGATTCGAAGATTGGCTACCCACGTTGCTGGAACTAGCCGACTCCGGAGCTGCGTTGCCCGAGAACATCGATGGCATCAGCCTGGCGCCTACGCTGCTCGGAATGCCGCAGTCACCACGACCCTATCTGTACCGAGAATTTGGCGGTTACGGTGGCCAGCAGTCGATTCGCGTGGGGAATTGGAAAGCCGTCCGCCAGCAGATGAATCGTGGCAACTTGGATATAGAACTTTACGACTTGGCAGACGACATTGGTGAGCAACACAACGTGGCGTCCGAACACCCGGAAACCGTCGCCCGCTTGGCGAAATTGATGACAACCGTCCGCACACCTTCTCAGGAGTTTCCTTTGCTGCCCATCGATGCGCCCGCCAAACGCAAATGACGCATCTTCGGTCGCTTCTACCATGCCGCCAACTTCGACAGCCGACGCCTCGTCTCCGCCTGGGCAGACACTCTCGCACCATCCCGCGCAACCGGCACATTGGACGGAAGCCATTCCCAATGCAGAGTTTTGTGCCAACTGTGGCCAGCCGCGGACCGGAGATTTTTGTGCTGCCTGCGGCCAGCGGCATCTCAAGACACGTTTGCGGCTGTGGCCACTGATCAAGCAAGTTTCCTCGATGGTCTTCAACGTAGATCGAGGGTTGTTCCACACGTTCCTGAACTTGCTCAGACGCCCAGGCGGAGTCGCCAAGGACTACATCCGCGGTAAACAGCGTCCCTACGTCAACCCGTTGACCTACATCTTCATTGGCGCCGCGTTGCAGATGGTTAGCTTGTTCTTCAATCAGTCTTTTATCTCAGAGGGCATGCAAGATTCGCTGAACCAGCTGCAAGAACTACCTCCCTACCAAAAGCCATTTGCGGACCTGGAATCCAAAATAGGTGACGTGCCCACAGCGTTCTCGCGAGTTTACATTTCATCTTTGCAGCAGGGGTACAGTTACGCGGCGCTCATTTTCTTTTGTTTCCCGTTCGCTGTTTTGTTGATGGCGTTTCACAGCATGCGGGGAGAACAATTCAAGTTGGGTGAAACCAGTGTATTCGCCCTATTCATGGTGGGCCACATGCTGGTCATCACGGCCTTTGTGACGACCCTCAGCTTGCGTTTGGCACCTGCTGCAATGCAGTCGCTAGTCGGCCCACTGATGTACTTCTTAATCGCCATGCATGGGCACACTGGCTTCTTTCAATCGACGTGGATCTCACGTTTGGCGACAACTTGTGCACTCGGTTTGTCAACGATCATCTTCGTATGCTCCATCCTGGGCATCTTTATGGTTTCGCTGGTGGTGTTCATCGCGTTTCAGTCCATCGGATGATACCCGCCGCGCATGGCTGATCACATAGCTTGTTTTATGGCGGCCAATACCTCAGCGCGGTCTACGTCGGAAACGAAATCGACGTGGCCCAGTTTGGCCGGCAAGATAAACCTCAGTTGGCCGCGCAGCACCTTCTTGTCATTCTGCATGGCGTCCCACATGGCTGTTGGACTGACATCCGAACACCGCGTGGGCAAGCGCAGCGCTTCCAGCAATTGCTGCTGACGCACGACGAAATCCGTGTCGACTCGCCCAAGGGCGCAAGCCAGGTGGGCGGCCATGTGCATGCCGATAGACACCGCCTCACCGTGCAGCCAAGTACCGTAGCCGGCCACACTCTCCAGTGCATGTGCGAAGGTGTGTCCATAGTTGAGAATGGCTCGGCGTCCCGACGTTTCGTGCTCGTCGGCTTGGACCACCCGCGCCTTGGCACCGCACGACTGCGCGATCAAATGAGACAATGCGGCCTGATCTTGTGCCAATACTGCGGGAGCTTGCTGTTCCAAATACTCAAACAACTCGGGCAACAAAATCACTCCGTACTTCACCACTTCCGCCAACCCGGACACGAACTCGCGTGTTGGCAAAGACTGAAGCGTCGCCGTATCGATGGCCACCAGGCTGGGCTGCCAAAAGGCGCCGACCATGTTTTTGGCACCTGGCAAATTCACTCCGGTCTTGCCACCAACACTGGAATCCACCTGGCTCAGCAGAGTGGTCGGCACCTGAACTAGCGGGACACCGCGTGCGTAAGAAGCGGCAGCAAAACCGGCCAGATCCCCCACAACGCCTCCCCCGACCGCGATGACCACCGATTGCCGATCCGCGCGCTCGGCCAACATCGCCTCCCACAGACGTTGGGCCTCAGCAATCGACTTGCTGGACTCTCCACTGCGGACAGGGATCTGCGTCACACGGATCCCGTTCAGTCTAGCGGTCAGATCTTCGGCCAGTGGTTTCACGTTCTCGTCAAAAACCAGCACGGCATGCTTCAGCCCAGGCTGGGCGTTGGCCAGGAGCCCAGGAAAATCGTCGAGCAACCCGTCTCCGATGAAGATGGAATAACTACGCTCGCCCAAACGGACGGATACTTCTGCGTGGGGCATAGACTCGATCGTTGGCTGATTGGAATGTCGGTGGAAGGCGGCAACCCGACTATCGTAGTGCCAGTCGCACAGTGATGGTAGCGCCACCCGGAACGATTTGCCGGCACTATAGGGTGCAAAGTTCTATCTCCATGGTGCCATGGCGGGTTGGCGAATTCGAACCGCTTCCATATCGTGTTCGCCAGCGTCATTGTGTTCACCAGCAACCAGGCCATCCGTGCCTCCCAAACTCCACTTCGGGAACGCGACTCCAGTTCCTATTCCGTGCAAATCCGTGTCCAGCCAATCGCCTTCAACCAACGATCCAACGCACGCCTTCTTGATTCAAGTAGGCTTATTGCTGCACCGTTTCGGCACTCCGGCACATCGTTTGGAGCGGTTGATGTCTCAGTTGGCCGCGTCGCTGGGCGTGGACGGAGTTTTCTTATACACGCCCACGGCATTGATTTTTTCCATCACGGACCAGCATGGCGAGTCCACCTATCTCCGGCGTGTGGACTCCGGCGGCGTCGAAGTCGACAAACTCATCCGCTTTGATGAGACTCTGGAGGAATTGGAAGCCGGCACCTTGTCGGTCCAAGCCGCGGCCAAGCAGTTGGACGAGATTGCAGCCGCACCTCCCCCCTTTTCGACACCTGTGACGATCCTCGCCTGCGCGATTTCTTGTGGTGCCGTGGCCGTGTTTTTTCGAGGTTCTTGGATGGAAGTCGCCGCGGCTGCTGCCTTGGGATTGGTGGTGGCGATGCTGGAGTTGTTGCCTAACCGATTGAATTGGGAGCCAGGATTCTTGGAGCCGGTCGCGGGATTGGTGGCCGCGGCGGGTGCGCTTGCGGTTGCCCACTTTGTCGTGCCCATCGATCATCGGTTGGTTACCTTGGCGTCACTGATCGTCATGGTGCCCGGCTTAAAAATCACGGTCGCCGTAAC
>JANQOL010000541.1 GCA_028289675.1 Pirellulaceae bacterium | reverse complement strand
ACCTTCGGCAAAGACATCGTCCTCGTACCCAGCCGTTTGCAGGGCGTCCGCTTCGGCTTCGCCGCCGCTAGGTTCGCTGGCCGACACCGGCATCACCGTCGATGCGTCCTGTTGCAAATCTCCGGCAGTGTCGCGCGCCGGCAGTCGTTGCGCGTTGCTGCTGACAATCCGCGGGGGCTCTTCGGAGTCCGACCGATCTGCATCCCGTTCTACTGAAGCCGTCTGAAGTTGTTCGGGCCGTTGAGGTGCGGAGCGGCCGGGCGTTGCATCTTGTACAGGTTCGGTGCTGACGGCCGATTCCCGAATCCAGCGCAGTTCATCGGCTGGCGGGCTGATTTTGTACCACAGTGTTTGCTTTCCCGAACTGTCGTTGACGTTTGCCTCTCCCAGCAACGTGAGTTGGTCTCCGCGATTCAACGGGACCTGCCACCGGTACTGCTTGGCCGAACCTAAGTTCGTTCCTATCCAGCTGACGGCGGAATCGCTCGTGATCTCGATCACTCGCCCGCCAGGAAGCAAGTATGCATTTTGCGCTGGCACCCAACTGAAACTGCCGTGCGGCGGCTTGACACCGATCCAACCATCTCCGGTGCGAAGGCGCGCCTCCAAAGCTTGATTCCGCTTGAGCACGTCGGTGGGATAGTATTCGTCGCTGGGGCCGCTGCGCAGTTGAGCTTGCGCGACTGCCACATAAGTTCGTTTTGGTTTTTCGGGATCAATCTCCAAATCGCCAGCCAGCGCGGGAAACGTCTGACCAACCCAAACCAGACCCAACAGAAGTGAGCAAAAGCGAGCAATCATGGCGGTAGCGACTCAGACGTAGACGGACCCAAATTCACTGTGCATGCCGAAGGAACTCACTGGGTGCAAGCCGAGGGATGGCTGGCCGGTATCAGAAATGCAATGACGGCCAACAACACGGACTCGTCACCGGTAGCAGAAATCGTCCCTGACACACCAGTCACTGCTTGCGTACTACTGGAATGCAAGCCCTACAGCAAGATCAGTCGCAGGCCGGAATTGCTTGCTTTGGGACAGACGAGGCGTTTATGCAGCGCCAAGCTGCCGACCCGGTCAAGCCGACGGCTTTCGCGGCCTCAGTCGATCGCCCATGTCGGTCGGATGCAGCCCTATTCGCGCGGCAGATTATGCCCCAACTTCTCTCGTTTCGTGGACAGGTAGGCAGCGTTGTGAGGATTGGGTTCGCAGATGATCGGCACTTGATCGACGACTTTCAGATCGAAACCGCGCAGGTTGAAGGCTTCCGATTTCTTGGGATTGTTGGTCAGCAACCGCACCTCGACCAGCCCCAGATCCTTGAGGATTTGGATGCCCACACCGTAGTCACGCATATCTGCTTTGAAGCCTAATGCATGATTGGCCTCCACGGTGTCCATGCCTTGTTCCTGCAATGCGTACGCGCGAATTTTCTGAGCGAGCCCAATACCGCGTCCTTCTTGCGGCAAATAGATGAGCGCCCCGCGTCCTTCCGCGGCAATCATTTGCAGAGCCATCGACAATTGGTCGCCACAGTCGCAGCGTAGCGACTGGATCAGGTCGCCTGTGAAACAGCTACTGTGCATGCGCACCAATGGCGCTTGCTGGTGCGATTCAGTCAGATCTCCCATGAAAATGGCAATCGGCTCTTGGCTTTCAAACTGAACCTCATACACCGCGATTTCGAACTCGCCGAACTTGGTCGGCAGTTTGGCGGCCGCAGCACGATTGACCAGCTTTTCGTTAACCCGTCGATGCGCGATCAGTTGCTCGATGGAAATGATCTCGAGCTGGTGCTGTGCAGCGATACGCAACAATTCGTCGCGTGTTGCCCGGTCGCCGGAGTCATCGAGAATCTCGGTCAGGACACCCGCTGGAGCCAACCCGGCCATCCGCGGCAGATCGACGGCAGCCTCGGTGTGGCCAGCGCGTCGCAGCACGCCGCCTTCCATGGCAACCAACGGATAAACGTGTCCGGGCCTGACAAAGTCGTCGGGCGACGTGTCTTCCGACGCCAGGCGCCGAATGGTCTCGGCTCTTTCCGCTGCCGTTATTCCCGTCTTGCTACCACGAAAGTCGACAGGCGTTCGAAATGCTGTCTGCAGCGGCGCGTTGTTGTTCTCGACCAGGGGCCGCAGATCCAGCCGGTCGCAGGTGGCCGGCAGCACTGGACAACATAGCTGGCCACGTCCGCTCAGCATGAAATTAATGACCTCCGGAGTCACCAACTCGGCGGCACAGATGAAATCTCCTTCATTCTCACGGTCCTCCGCGTCCAGCACGATCACCACTTCGCCACGCTGAATGGCGTCCACGGCCGCCTGAACGGTGCTGAATTGATTGCTCATTAAACCCTTTCGTTGTTGAACGCATCGCCGGAAAGCCCGCGCTGCCTACTCAATTATAGCGCCCCGGCTGCGGGTGTCTCCCATTGTTTCGCGTTTGGATACGACACTAGGGAGTTGGCGAAGCCGTACCAACGCCTTGAATCTAGGTAATCTACACGCTCTTTGGTGGCCAAGTAGATGATACTCAGGTTAGGGATTCCAGCTGACGATGACCAATAGGCGGGCGCCCGGTGCGAGTCGCACGGACAAATGGCCTGCGCCCTCAGGAATGGTGGTCGAAAACCGGCTACCACTGCAGCAAGGCTGCTTTAGGACCGATTTGGGCACCTGATACTCCGTCGAACGCCAGGGATTGCTGAGCAAGATGACTACACCAACTCCAGTCGAACGAATTCGTCAGGCCATCGCTTGGCAACTAGGGAGCTTGGGTGTCCGCGATGCGTCCAACATGCATGAAACGATTCTCATCCACAATGGCCTGTTCTGTGGACGCAAGTTTCTGTGCGAAGACTACGAAGTCGTCTGGTTTTTGGAAGAGGACGAAATCAAGTTCTTCAGTCCCTGCGGTGATCTTCTCAAAGCAACGTCGGCATTGAGCTCCCTGCAAGAATGGGAACGCACCGTGTTGCAAAGCGACGACAAGCGCGCCGCTTAGAGCGGTTCTCGCACGAAGATCAGCACCGTGGTCAGGCTTTCTTCGCTGGAAGCGAACATCTGCGCCTGCTCCGAGAAGCCCTGTTGCCGCTTGGCCGACGACACGAACCGTACCGGCTTTCGCACTCCGGGAAAAGGCGTGCGCATTTCGGGGCTGGCCTCTGTCGACACCGGAGCGGCGAACGTTCGATGGACGCTGAACCGCGAACCAGTACTGCGGGCGATCGTCTCCATCAACCGTGCAGAAGGGTTATCGATGGCAATGTCGAAGGCCACCCGCGGAAAATCGGCGGGGTTGGCGTAGATCTCGTCGAGAGCCGCACCCAACAGCCGATAGTCAGCCCGCATCATGTAAATCAACGCTTCTGAGATCTCGATCTCGTCATCATCCGGCAATGTCGCACGCGTGTCTGCCACCGCTTGCTTGACACGCGGATCAGCTACGATTGGCTTTTTCTCCAGAATGCCGTGCCTCCGCAAAATACGCTCGAACTCTCGACGCTTCATCGCCTCGTGCGATATCTCCAAGTCGACTACCAAGACGATGTGATTCTTGAAATCGATACCGCTAACGTACTGCAACGGAACATCTTCGATTGCCTCGGCTTCGACTGGGTCACCCTCAATCTCGGATCGAGCAGGCTGACTATCTTCAAGTGTTGCCACGTCCAAGTCGGGCTGACCGATCAACGGCTCCGCAGGATTGTCTCCACCGGCAACCATTGTCGGGCCATCCTGGGCGTTCGGTAGTAAGCTCACGCACAGGAGCACTGCCGCGGCCAGTGCGGACATCCCAGCGGCCCATTGGCCAATCCGCTTCCACGGAATCGAGCTACCTTGAGCAAAGCTCACAATTTCAGATTGCTCGGGGATCCTCACATGATGGTCTTCGGGCAACCCCGCTTGAAGAGCCTGCCGCTGCGCCTGAGCGATCACGCGCGCCGCCAACTGCGAACTTGGCTTGGATTCCTCTTTGACCGAGCGAAAGAACTGCCGCAATTCGTCGCGACTACGACTAAGCTGTTCAAACCGGTCACGAACCGACTCCCGACCGCTCAACTCTCGCTGAACCAGCTTCAATTCATCGTCACTGAGTTGTCCATCCAGGAACCCACTCAGTAACTCATCGAGTTGTTCGCCATCAAGTGGCATGGGTCTAGCTCCTCGAACATGGCGGCCCAAACTTAGGAAGGGCCATTAGGCAGGACGCGCGAACGTTTTTTCTGGGAAAGCCCTGATTGGCAACCGGTCCATCCGGTCACCTCGTTCAACTAACTCAAACCAATGGATTCGGCCAACGACTCACGCCCATCGTTGGCCTGCAAAATGGATCGACTCAAGCCGACAACTAGTCTGTTTCCTCGAAAACCGGACTTTTGCGGCCGATGCGTCTCATATTGCAACACATCGATCGATTTACCTTCCGATGGAGTGTAACCAGGGTAAGTTCCACGATTCCCTGGCAATAGCAGCGATTTAGAAAAGAAAGCACAAGTTTTCCAGGCGAACCGCGTAGCCCGAAAGAGCGATTTTAGCCCTCAAGCGCCTCATTCTGGGACATACGATGGCTTTCCGAGTCCAGATAGTGAGTCAAGATGAGGTAGGCGGCCATCTGATCCAGCTGCTTCTTCCGCTTTCGACCACTCAATGGAGTGTCATTGAGCAATTTGCGAGCCTCGGCAGTGGTAAACCGCTCATCAAAGAAAGCGACCGGCAACCGCGTAGTTTGGCCCAGCCACTGCCCAAACTGGCGCGCTTCCCGCGATTTTTCGCTTTCCGCGCCATCGCAGTGGATGGGTAGGCCAACCACCCAGCCGCAAATCTCTTCCTGCCGTGCCAAACGGGCAAAGAAGGTCTCATCCGCTCGTCGGCTATGGCGTTGGTAGGTCTCCAGTGGTGTTGTCCAACGCTGACCTGGATCACAGATGGCCAAGCCAAGCCGAACCGTGCCAAAATCAATGCCGGCCAAGCGTCCCTGAGATGGCAGTGTTGACGTTACAAACTCGGGCATAGTAAATCGTGAAAAGGAGTCCGTCTGCAAGCTACGTAGTTTAGCAACCATTCAATTGCCTGGACGGCCCGATGCGGTTTTGGCACGTTTGGGGTCGCGGGGTGACGATGGAGGGCTAGGTGCGCCCCGCTTGAGAATGTTCTTAGCATAGGTTTCCGCATTCGGCATGGGTGTACTGCCGTTGAATCCGAGGAACCACGTCGGTTTCTCACTTCCAGTAAAGAATTTGGCAGAATCTCGCTTGCCGGGCGGAGCGATGGACGCCATGCCTTTGCGGAACGGAGATTTCAGACGCCTCGTGGGACGC
>JANQOL010000539.1 GCA_028289675.1 Pirellulaceae bacterium | reverse complement strand
CGCATGCCTGCAACAAGTACTGGCGGAACCTTACGTCATCGGCGGCGTGGAACTGCGGTCAACGGCCAGCATCGGTGTGGTATCGAATCATGGGCAGTATTCTTGCGCCAATGATCTGATTCGGGACGCGGATGTCGCGATGTACGAATCCAAGCGAGCTGGCCGGGGCAGCTATCTGGTGTTTGATACGTCCATGCGGGACCAGGTACAACGGCAACTGAAGTTGGAAGCCGATTTGGGCATGGCCATTGAAAATGGCCAACTATCTTTGGCCTACCAACCGATTGTGTCTCTGGAATCCGGCGAGATTTACGGCGTCGAGGCGCTGCTCCGCTGGCAACATCCAGAAGATGGCTGGATTTCTCCTGAAGAGTTCATCCCGATTGCTGAAGATTCCGGACTCATTCAAAACATCTGCGATTGGGTCGTGTTCGAAGGTTGTTGCCAGCTAATCCAGTGGGACACCGAACTGGGGGCAGCAGCGCCGAACAGTATCAGCCTAAACCTCTCGCCGCGCCAGTTCGCCAACTTTGAAGTGGCCAAGCGGGTCGCGCAGGTCCTTCACGATACGGGCGTCGATCCCAGTCGCATCGTGTTCGAGCTGACCGAATCAGCGCTGATGAGCGATCCGGACATAGCGGCCAAAGTCTTGCAGCGCATCAAGGATCTGGGATCGAGAATTGCCTTGGACGATTTTGGAATTGGAAACTCGTCCTTCGCTTCATTGCATCGTTTTCCAGTGGATATTCTGAAATTTGATCGCTCGTTCATCAACGGTATTCAAGAGGAACGGGATCTGGCATCGCTGGTCCATTCGATCGCCGTGCTGGCTCGCAATCTGGGGATTTGTACCGTCGCCGAAGGCGTCGAGGTTCCCGAACAGTTCTTGGCCGTCCGCGAACTGGGATGCGATATGGCGCAAGGCTATCTGATTGCCAAGCCGCTGACGCCAGACGGATTCGCCGAGTTTGCCGTTGGCCAGAACCCAGCCGTACCCTCGGGTGTTGGCGCCATCATCTTCCAGAATCGCTGGGAAGATAAAATCGATCTCTCTGTCTAGAGCACGGCTCGCGCGGAGACATGGCTGCAAGGAGGCGTGACTCGCACCATCGACGGTCGTATCCCACCATCGCGTTTTGACGTGGGGCCGGTGCTTAGTTGACGCAATTAGAGCGCAAATTCCGCGCCATCCGCATCTTCGGAAGCGACGCCTGCAATCGCTCCAGCTTTACACCTGCTGTGCATCGGCCCGCCCAGATGCACCGGGTTATGTTTATCTGGCTAAGTGCGCAATTGAGTCGGGTGCCGCTACGACCGGAACATTCCCTCCATTGCTTTCAGTTAGCCAATTCCCGACTGCGTTCGAGTGAGGTTGGCGATGACGCAACGAAGATCGAAACGACCACTTGGCACCGTAGCAGCGTTGTCGCACGCGCGACAACGGGCGACAAACGCCATTGCGGAGTGGTTTTCCAAGCGGACGGTGGCCGCGCCACGTTTGGACGCACAAGTACTGGAAGATCGGATTCTTTACAGTGCGACTGCGCTGCCGGTCACCCCAGATATGGTGGATGGTGTTGAAACGGGTTTGCAGGATGTGGAGTACGCCCTGCAGGCCGCTCTTGTGGTTGACAGTGAGGCGGCGCCAAGTACGTCTGCTGATGCATCCGCACCACGAGAGGCGGTCTTCATCGACCAGAGTCTCGACGACTTGGAACAGCTGCTGATCGCCTATGCGAAGGACGACCATGCCGACGTGTTCCTGATCGAGGCCAGCTCCGATGGCCTCAGCTTTGTCGGCAATGCGTTGGCATCGGCGGACGTTCAGTACTCGTCAGTGCATATCGTCACTCACGGCACGGACAGCACGATTCAATTGGGCAGCTCGTTGCTTGGGGCGGACAATGTGGCGCTGGCCCAAGGTCAGCTGGAACAGTGGGGACAATATCTCTCCGCCGACGCGGATATCTTGTTTTACGGTTGCGACGTAGCGGCCTCGGAATCGGGGCAAGAACTGCTTCGCGAAATCGGGGAGTGGACGGGAGCCGACGTAGCGGCCAGCGAAAACCTGACCGGACACGCGGCACTAGGCGGGGACTGGTTACTAGAGTTCTCGACGGGAACCATCGAAGCCGAACACGTGTTTGCCTTCGAAATCCAAGCTAGCTGGTTTCATGTGCTCGATCTGGCGTCGGTGGGCGGCGAAACTCGGGTCAATCAGACGACCAGCGGCAGCCAGAACTTCCCACCAGTGGGCGGTGGTAGTGTGTCCATGGACGCGAGTGGAAACTATGCCGTCACGTGGTTCGACAATTCCGGCTCCGATGCGGACGCCTACGTCCGCGTCTTCAACGCTGATGGATCCGCCCGTACCAACGAGATCCAGGTACACACGAATAGCACGGCGGAGCAAGACTTTAGCTCCGTGGCTATGGCCGACAATGGCGACTTTGTCGTGACCTGGAGTGATCAGCGTTCCGGGACGTACGAAGTCTATGCACGCCTGTTCGACATCGATGGCAATGCGCTGACGAGTGAAATGCAAGTCAGCACCCTGTCCGGATCCCAAGATTTTCACGCGGTGGATATGGCCGCCGATGGATCTTTTGTCGTTGTCTTCCAAAGTGTCTCGACAACAGACATCTACATGCAGCGCTACAACGCGAGCGGTGTAGCCCAGGGATCAAACACTCTGGTTAATTCAACGACCTCTGACACTCAAGATTATCCTGACGTAGCGATGGCCGCCGATGGCAGCTACATCGTTACTTGGGATAGCAACAACTCCGACAACGGCTCCAGCTACGGGGTCTATGGCCAGCGCTTCGACGCATCGGGCGTTGCCCAGGGCGGTCAGTTTCTTATCAACTCGACGACCTCCGGGGACCAACGCTACCACGCGATAGACGCGAATGACGCGGGGGACTTTGTGGTCGTATGGCGGACCGACGATGCGTCCGGCATTGGTGTCTTTGGTCAGAGGTTTGACGCTGGCGGTTCGGCTCTGGGCTCCGAGTTTCAGATCAATAGCTATACCGCCAACAATCAGTCTTCACCCGATGTGGCCATGAATGCCCACGGTGACTTCATCGTCAGCTGGCACAGCGAAGGACAAGACGGCAGCGGCTACGGCATCTACGCACAGCAATACGACAGCGGCGGCACGGCGATTGGCAGCGAGTTCCGCGTAAGTACATCCATAACAAACAACCAAATCTATCCCACCGTGGGCTACTCGGGCGAAGCGGCTGTCGTAGTCTGGGAGGGCAATGGCAATCAATCCGGGCAGACTGACTCGGCGGGCGTTTTCGCACAACGTTTGTCAGCTCTGTACACACATACGTTGGTTGTCGACACAGCTAGTGACGTCAGTGATGGAACAGTGACGTCGATCGATGCTCTGTTGGCCAACCGCGGAGCCGACGGGTTAATCAGTTTGCGGGAAGCCATCCTGGCCGCCAATGGGACGGCCAATGTGGGTGGACCGGATACCATTAACTTTGCGATCGGCTCTGGATTGCAAACGATTACGCCGGGATCCGAACTGCCGTACATCCGAGACGGACTGATCTTGGATGCGACAACACAAACGGGTTATGCGGGTACGCCGCTGATTGAGTTGGACGGGTCGGCAGCCACCGGGGCCACGGCCGGTATTGTCATTTGGACGAACAACACGACCGTGCGAGGCTTCATCATTCACAGCTTCGCCGACGAGGGACTCGAAATCGTCAACGTGTCCGCCGAAGACGCTGGCGCTTACAACCTGATTGAAGACAACTGGATTGGCGTGGACTCCACGGGAGCCGATGCAGGCAACGTCGAGCACGGCCTCCTGATCACCAGCGGCGCGGCCTATAACACCATTCGCAACAACGTGATCTCCGGGAATGGCCTATCAGGCGTACACATTCGCTTCGCGGGTTCGGACTACAACGTCCTGGAAGGCAATATCATCGGTTTGGCTCCCGACGGATCGACCGTCGTTGCCAACGACACCTATGGTGTGCACATTCTTGATACCGCCGCCAATAACCGTATTGGAACCGACGGCGATGGATCGAATGATGCCAACGAGCGAAATATCATTGCCGGAAACGCCGCGGCGGGCGTCTACATCTCTGGCACCGGGGCGGACTCGACAGTGGTCGCCGGCAACTACATTGGCTTGGATCAGTCGGGCGCTGCGCTCAAGGGCAACACCATCGGCGTTCACGTCACCGACGCTGCCGCCAGCACGCTGATTGGCGGCGATTCGACAGCGGAGCGTAACTACATCAGCGGAAACAGCACGGCGGGGATTTACGTCGACGGAGCGGCGACAGCGACCGTCATCTCGGGCAACACCATTGGTTTGGCCGCCGACGGAACCACCAGTATTGGCAACGTGGGCCGCGGGATCTACACGACGGAGGAAGCCACGATTGGCGGTTTGACCAGCGGCGAGCGCAACGTCATCAGCGGTAATTCTCAGGAAGGTATCTATGTCAGCTATGCTGCCAACGTGACCATCGTCGGTAACTATGTGGGGCTCAACGAAGCGGGAACGGCCGCCCGAGCGAATACCGGTTACGGTGTCAGAATTCACGAATCTAGCAACGTACTGGTCGGCAATGGAACCACCGCTGGACGCAACGTCATCTCCGGCAACGCCGGCGGTGGGTTACTGATCGAAGGAAGTACCAGCAGCAACAACACGGTGCAAGGCAACTACATCGGTTTGAATGCCACGGGCACGGCGGCTGTTGGCAACACGGGCGATGGTTTGAATGTTTGGGCCGGTACGGGAGCCATCATCGGCGGTAATACGGCTGGTGCGCGGAATGTTATCTCCGGAAATACAGAGAACGGCATCGGTGAATACGGCGGCAGTGGCACACAGATAACAGGCAACTACGTCGGCACGGATGCTACAGGCTTGATTGCCATTGCGAACACCTACTCTGGCATCGCCGCCATAGGGTCTTCCGGTCTGACCATTGGCAGCGATCAGTCAGGTGAAGGCAACGTCGTCGCTGGCAATGGCACGAGCGGCGTTTACCTGGAAAACATCGATGGAGCGATTATCCAGGGCAACTATATCGGTGTCGGCAGCGACGGTACCACCGCATTGGGAAATGGCGATGGTGTTCACCTGGCAAACAACTCGACCAATACCCTCATTGGTGGACTGACCGCGGCCGCCGAGAACATCATTGCGTACAGTACCAGCTATGGAGTGTTTATTGGTGGATCGGCTAGCGCGGGCAACGCCATCCGTCGCAATCAGATCTTTGGGAACGGCGGCCTGGGCATCGATCTAGTCGGTGATGGTGTCACGACAAACGATGCGAATGATGCCGATACTGGTCCCAACCAGCTACAGAACTGGGCCGGTCTCACCCATGCGTCCGTTACCGGCAGCGAGATGTTTTATCAGCTGGACACAACCACGCTAGCTACCGGGACCTACACCGTGGACTTCTACGCCAGCACCGATTTGGACGGCGGACAAGTCGAAGGCGCGCGGTACTTGGGATCTACCACGGTGACGGCTGGGCAGTCGGAACTTCGCGGCATCCTGTCGTCAGTGACGTTGTCTACTGGTGAGTACATTACGCTGACGACCACAGACGGCAGCAACAACACGTCCGAGTTCTCAACGTACACGACCGCCGTTAACAATGTCGATCCTGCCGCGCTCGTGTCCGTCGAATCGACGACCGGCGGAGTCAGCCTGAATCGAGACAGTGGGAACGATGCCTACTTTAGCACGTCCGCGGCGTTCCTAAACGGGCATCCCGGGTTGACGTTCGAGTTCCAGTTTTCGGACTTGCAGACACCGGTCGACATGGCCACCCTGTATTCCCACTATGGTCCTTCCGGCCACACTCACCTCGCGATCCAGAACGATGGCTCCATTGACTTCAATATCGCCGGTATCTCTTACACGACGTCAAGCACGTACGCTCAGCTATTCGCTGCTGGCAATCATCATCTCGCCGTCACATGGGACACCAGCACAGGCTCGATTCGCTACTACGTCGATGGAGTATTTCGTGAGGCCGTGGCCGGACCCACTTCCGCCAGTACGGGAGCCGATGGCACTTTCGTTATCGGGCAAGATCAAGACAGCGAAAACGGTACCTTTGACGCTGACCAACACTTTTCCGGTGTGCTGCGCGACGTGCGCGTTTTCAGCGACGCCATCAGCGATCAACAGATTGCAGCCAGCTACGCGGGATCGCTACCGCCCGGCGAAGATCTATTGTTGGCCAACTGGTCGTTCCGCGAGTTGAATGTCCACGGAACGATCACCGATGCAGTCGACGCCAATCATCTGTCACTGCAACACGTCGATCAAGCCGGCTTTACCGCCAGCACACCTCAGCTGACTTTGCTCGTTGACGAAAATGCGACCTCCGGAACGGAAGTGGGACGC
>JANQOL010000523.1 GCA_028289675.1 Pirellulaceae bacterium | reverse complement strand
ATCAGGCAACGGAAGCTCAGATTCAGTTGGCAGTGCGCTGCGCGCATCAAGATCCTTCGGGTTGGTCTCAGCGGAGTCCGGATGAGCGATACCAAATCTTGAGTCGAGTCGCTCAACAGCTGCGTCAGCGCCGCGCGGATTTGGTCGGAGCGGCTATGGCCGACGGAGGCAAGACGATACTGGAGGCTGACCCCGAAGTCTCCGAGGCGGTGGACTTCGTCGAGTTTTACGCTGCTGTCGGACGGGAGCTGCACGGCCAAGCCAACTGGGGTGCGGAGCCAGTGGGTCCCGTGGTGGTCATTAGCCCTTGGAACTTTCCAATCGCCATTCCCTGCGGCGGCGTGGCGGCGGCTCTCGCCGCCGGCAACACAGTCATTCTCAAACCGGCTAGCGACACGGTGTTGCCGGCCCACGTAATGTGCCAGTGTTTTTGGGACGCTGGTGTACCGCGCGAAGCACTGCAGTTCGTCGCTTGTTCGGGCGCTGACGCTGGACGGAGCCTACTGGCCGACCCGCATATCGAGACGGTTATTTTGACCGGAGGTACAGAGACGGCGCGCACGATCTTGGCGTCTCGACCCGAGTTGCGATTGCTGGCGGAGACGGGCGGCAAGAATGCCACCATCGTGTCCAGTTTGAGTGACCGTGATCTAGCGATCAAGAATGTGCTGCATTCTGCTTTCTCGCACGCCGGACAAAAGTGTAGCGCTACCAGTTTGCTGCTACTCGAAGAAGAGGTCTATCGAGACGCCGACTTCCGCAATGCGCTGTTGGATGCAGTGGTCAGTTTGAAAGTAGGCTCGGTCTGGGATCTGAAAACGAAGATGGGCCCCTTGATTCGCCCGCCCAGTGGCGAGCTGGCGCGGGGACTCAAGGAACTGGAACCGCAGGAGATCTGGGCGGTCATGCCACGCGACTTGGAGGACAATCCGTGTTTGGTGTCTCCCGGCGTCAAATGGGATGTCACTCCAGGAAACTTTACGCACTTGACGGAGTTGTTTGGACCGGTGCTGGGAGTCATGCCTTACCGAGATCTGGGGCACGCGATCGATCTGGTGCACCAAACCGGCTATGGCCTGACCAGCGGGCTGGAAAGTCTCGACGACCGCGAACAAGCACTGTGGTTGTCGCGCTTGCAGGCAGGCAATCTTTACGTCAATCGACCGACCACCGGCGCCATCGTGTTGCGCCAGCCATTTGGCGGCATGCGCAAGAGCGCGTTTGGGCCGGGCATCAAGGCTGGTGGCCCCAATTACCTTGTCCCACTGATGAAATTCGCTCGCATCCAAGAGGCGACGGTCGACGAAGACTCACCCGAGAGCGCGGCGCATCGGGCGCCGGCCTTGGAACCGCTGTCGAAGATCTGGCAGCACTTGGCGACGCAACGCACGCCTGCGGCTCAGCAGGTGCGGCGAGGCCTGGGGCCGGACGGCTGGTCGCGGCTGCAAGCCGCCATGCTGGACTACGACCAGTTTGCTACACAAGAGATCCGCGCAACCCACGACACTCTGCGACTGGTTGGGCAAGACAATCTCCGCCGCTATCAGCCGATGACCCACGTGCGTTTGCGGCTGGCCACCCAAGATACCTGGTTGGACATCTTGGCACGGGTGGCGGCCGTGGTTGCCGCCGGGGCCCGCGCCACCGTCAGTTGGACTGGGGAGGAGTGGACGGAGCGCATCGAAACACTAGAAGAACTGACCCATGAGTGGGCGGGAGATCTGGAGTTCATCGAGGAAAGCGATCCAGAACTGGTTTCCGCCATCGAGGCCGGACAGGTCGATCGCGTGCGGTATTCCGGTTCGACGCCGGTGCCCACTAGTGTGCGGCAAGCGGCCGACGAGCAGTTTATTTACGTGGCCGAAGCTGCCGTCTCTCTATTCGGACGCATTGAATTGCTATGGTACGTACGCGAGCAGAGTGTGTGCGTCGACTACCACCGCTACGGCAACTTGGGTTTCCGAGGAGACGAGGAGCGAAGCGAGGTGCTGTAAGGTACTTGCCAAGATCACCCACCATGGAGCGAATCAACCGAGCTAAGTTTGATCATCGGCCAACTGCCGGGCGCACCAGGTGGCGATGGTATCGACGACGAAGGGGATGTCCGCAGGCTGCTTGACCAGTAAGTGGTCGGCTCCAGGCAAGCACATCAGGCTGACGGGCGGAGCTTCCGAATCGGTTGGCGCACGCTGCGAGAGCAGGCTAAACAGACGCAGTACATGCTCAAATCCCAAGGTCTCATCTTCAGGACTGTGGAACAGCAAGACCGGCTTGGTCAACTGTCTCAGTTTCTCAGACAAGTCATGACGGCGGAAATCGTCTAGCATTTGCTGGCGAATGACGTACTCGCGCCCGCCAATGCGAACCACACCGATGCCCTTGGCGGGGATTTCGGGGTCCATCCGCTCGAGTAAGTCGGCCAGATGATGAGTGTCGCTGGGCGATGCCAGTGAGATGATTCCTTGCACGGATGGAAACTGCTCGGCTGTAGATAGACTGCAGGCACCTCCGAAGCTGTGGCCGATCAAGAAACTGGGCGGCTGATAAGTGGTGCTTAAGTACTCGACCGCAGCCACGAGATCGGCCTGATTCGCTGAAAAATTGGACTGCGCAAAGTCGCCTTCGCTGTTTCCCAAGCCCGTTAGGTCGTACCGCAGTACCAAGAAGCCTTGCTCGGCTAGACCGCGGCCAATGCGCACGATGGCTTTCAAGTCTTTGTTGCACGTAAAGCAATGGGTCAGCACGACCGAAGCTCGCGGCGGATCTTCGGGTAGATCCACAATTCCGCCCAGCATGAAACCCGCGCCGCCTGGAAAACTAACGCGTTGACTTCGCCGCATAAACTGGCAATTTCAGAAGGTGGCGGATTGGAGTTGCTGAACTGGTTGGCGCGACTGCGGCTTAAGCGATCAAGGACTATTGGCGATCGTGCCCAAGTTGCCTTGCTGGAACGCCAGAGCCATCGCTCGAGGAACTTCGGCTTCTGCCATTACCAAACTTGCCCGGTTGTCCGCCACAGAGGCCCGGTTCTCCTGTTCGGTGGCAATGGCTTCGGCGCGCCGTTGTTCCGCCAGTGCCCGTGCAACTCGGACATCAGCCTCGGCTTGGTCGGCACGCAAACGAGCACCAATGTTGTCGCCCACGTCAATGTCGGCGATGTCGATGGAGACGATTTGGAAAGCTGTTTGCGCGTCCAGGCCCCGCCGCAACACGGTGCGCGAAATCAGGTCGGGGTTTTCCAGCACGGTTTGGTGAGTTTCACTGGAGCCAATCGAGCTGATGATACTTTCCCCAACGCGGGCAATGATGGTTTCCTCAGTGGCCCCGCCAATCAGCTGCTCCAAATTGGTCCGCACGGTAACGCGGGTCCGAACACGCAGTTCGACACCATCTTTGGCAATGGCGCTCAGCGTGGACTTGCCCGAACGCCGCGCGTCCGGGCAATCAATGACTTTGGGATGAACGCTAGTGCGTACCGCGTCCTGGACATCTCGGCCAGCTAGATCGATGGCGGCCGCACGATCAAAATCCAAATCGATGCCGGCTCGCTGCGCGGCGATGATGGCCTGAATGACGTTCATCACGTTGCCGCCGGCCAAGTAGTGAGCCTCCAACCGCTGTGTCAGGATGCCGTTACGCGACGAGATATCCAAGCCCGCTTGAGCGGCCATGATTTTGCCATGCACGATGATGGGTGCTTTGACTTGCCGGAAGTACATTCCGATCAGACTGAACATCGATACACGGGCGCTGGCCGCGAACGCTTGAACCCACAGCGCGCCGAAGGCGAAAAACGAAATGACAACAAACAGCGCTAGCAGAACCAACAAGCCAATGATCACCCACGTGACAATGGTGGTAACGTTGATGTCGTCTGCAGCGAGAATCAGGAAGCTCATGGGAGGTTGCTTTTCGCGTGGCCGGGAGACAAGAGACCTTCAGCGGTGGCTGACTCGACAGGTCATCATAGCCTGTGGTCGATGCCGTTCCAATAACTGTGGTTCGAACAGCTGCGGAAGTCAGAGTCGCCCCGGCCAATTCTAGTTGTTTTGCAACCCGTCAGCATTGCATTACGCGATCCAGGCACCGCCCAGTACGCGATCCTGTTGGTACACAACGCACAATTGCCCAGGCGCGATGCCCGTGGCCGGCTCTTCAAAACGGACGCTGAACGCGTCGGAGCCTTCGGGTGTGATCAGGGCGGGCACGGCATGGCTGTTGTAGCGAATCTGGACCGCCGCCTCGAACGGCTCCGAGGGCACATCGACCAGCCAATTGCCTTCATTAGCGGTTAGCTCAGGTCGCCGCAGCTCGTCGCGCTCCCCCAGGACGACATCGCAGGTCTCGGGATCGATGTGCACGACAAAGCGCGGTTCGCCCAAGGCAATGCCCAGTCCCTTGCGCTGTCCGATGGTGAACGTTTCGATGCCATCATGCTGTCCAACGACCTCACCGTCGGTCGTTACGAAGTTGCCGGCGGTCGAAGCCCGGCTGCGGGCGCGTACGAAGTCGCCGTGGTGGCCGCTCGTCACAAAGCAGATTTCTTGGCTGTCTTTCTTGTCGGCGACCTTGAGGCCAGCTTGCCCAGCGAGCGCGCGGATTTCCGGTTTGACATAGCCGCCAACGGGCAGCAGCATGCGCGACAAATAGTGGCGATCGATTCCAG
>JANQOL010000516.1 GCA_028289675.1 Pirellulaceae bacterium | reverse complement strand
ATGAGATAACGCTGGCAAGCACCGGCGATCTGTTGGTAGCGCTCTCCAATCGCGATGGCGCCGTGCTGGGACGCTGGCGCGGTTTCGCGGAATGCAATTTGATTAGCGTCGGTGATCAACTGCTTACGCTCGGCGGCCAGGGAAGGCTCGGTCTCTTGGAACAGCAGGCTTCGCAACTGCTGCAAAGCGCTAGTTTCGATCTCAAGGCGGGCCGCTGCTGGACGCCGCCCACCTGGATCGACGGGCGACTGTACGTGCGTGGCGAGCAAAAACTATTGTGCTTGTCGTTTGCCGATGCAGCCGGTGGCACAAGCTGGGAGAATACTCTCGACCGGCCGCGGGCGCTCGCGATCGAATCGGCCCAGGCCAAAGATCGTGATGCAGCCGAGCAGGCCGTGGCAAGGATATTTTCCACCTTTGAGTCGAAGGGGCCAGCGGCGGCGCTCAGCTTGTACGTTCGATTGAGGGCGCAGCGCCCAAGTCCACTGGACTTCGAAGCCCGACAACGACTGGCCGACGAGGCCGACGCGCAAGGGCTCACAGCACTGGCGGAACAGATCCGTCAACAGGCGACTGAGGACTTCCCAGACATGGCCGAGGTGCCCTAGCCGGACTACGGTGGTTGAAAAGTTCAACGCATCCGTGCTCACTTCGCTAGTTGCTCCTTTACTCAACTATTTACCTCAGATCAGGTGCGATTTTGCCGTCCCAGGAACAATTCGATCAGCTGCAGGCCTGGTTCGTGAAACTGCGCGATTTGGATCCCGGCGATCAGCAAACCGAGCTCCAGCGTCTTGCGGCAGACGACCAGTCGTTGGTTGCTGAACTTCGGCAAATGTTGGCAGCCGACGATAGTTCTTTCTTAGAGCAGCCGTTGGTGGATCCGCAAGACTTGCGCGACATGGAAACCAGCGACTTTGCCAAGCCATCAGCGTCCGCGGAACTGCCACGAACCATTGGCGATTTCAAGATCTTGCAGGAAATCGGTGAGGGTGGCTATGGCCTGGTCTACATGGCCGAACAAACCTCGCCCATTCGCCGCAAGGTTGCCCTGAAAGTCGTCAAGCCGGGCATGGATAGCAAAATGATCTTGGCACGCTTTGAGGCCGAGCGTCAGGCGCTGGCCATGATGAGTCATCCTTCCATCGCCAACGTGATTGAGGCAGGGACGGCCCAGTCGGGACAGCCCTACTTTGTCATGGAGCTGGTTCACGGCGTGCCAATTGACGAGTTTTGCGCGACAAATCGCCTTGCCCTTGCCGAACGCTTGTCACTGTTCCAACAGGTGTGTGACGCAGTCCATCATGCCCACCAGCGCGGCATTATTCATCGCGACATTAAGCCTAGTAACATTCTGGTGACCATTGATTCGGGTCAGCCGTTGGCCAAAGTCATCGACTTTGGAATTGCGAAGGCACTTCATCTGCGCTTAACCGAAAAGACGATGTACACCGAATACGGTCAGATCATTGGCACGTTGGAGTACATGAGTCCAGAGCAGGCACTGATGTCTCAAACGGGCGTCGACGTTCGCAGCGACGTCTATTCGTTGGGCGTGTTACTCTACCAACTGCTGACCGGATTCACGCCTCTGAGCAAACAACAGTTGTTGCAACATGGCATTTGGGAATTGAAAAATGTCATTTGCAATGTGGAACCGCCGGCGCCTAGCGTCAAAATTACTCACCTGGCACAGCCTGGGCAGTGGCGCGATCACGAACCGATGTCGGCCAGTTGGCAACATCGAGTACGTGGTGATCTAGATTGGATCACCATGAAGTGCCTCGAAAAGTCTCCGGACAAACGCTACGACTCATCGGCCAGTCTGCGGGTTGACATCAGCAATTATTTGGCCGGGGACGTGGTGCAAGCCCGCCCACCCACGTTGTGGTACGTCCTGCAGAAGTTCATCCGGCGTCATC
>JANQOL010000496.1 GCA_028289675.1 Pirellulaceae bacterium | reverse complement strand
TGGCTCAAGAAACGTACCAAGCATCGCAAGCCCAAGCCGCTGACAAAAACCTTTGCCGAATCAATAGTTATGAAAAAGTGAACGGTATTGCTGCTAAACGCTGCTAAACGGCTTCCGCGTCGGGTCCTGCTGCGGTACTTGATGCTTCGCAGTAACTCTTGACCGAGTCGATGTCGGCAGTCACGCCACGCGCCACCATGCCGCGAATGAGTGGGGTCATCAGTTTGGCCAAAAAACGGTGGGCGCGGGCTTCCATCTCCACGCTTAGCTCCACACCGTCTTCGGTCGAATTGTTCGGCAAATCGCGAATCGTAAACACGGTGTCCCAGACCGTTCCGCCGGCGTCCGAAACAATGCGCACCCGACTGTGGGGCGCGTATTCCGTGACTTCTAATTCCGCGCTCACCAGTTTGCGGCCCATCCGTCGCGTTTCACGGAAGCGCGTACCCACGCCGGTCTGCACGGAAGAGAGGATCTCTACTTGCTCAATATGAGGCACGGCCTGGGCGTAGCTGCGAATGTGCGCAACCGAATCAAACACCTTCTCGGCTGGGGCTTTGATGTGGCGAACAAGTTGCACATACGCCATTGATCGTTCCAATCTGCTATTGGTTTAGACCGGGCCAAGATTTGGCTCGTCATTGCGGACGGCGGCCCAAATACCCGCCGCCATCGAGATCAATCGCAAGTGTAACGCGTGAGCGTTGACTTTGACGGGTTCTTGTTCAGGTTTCCGATAACCACCCCGGGTCTGGAACCGGGACGTGGTTGAATCCCAGGCGGCTTGCCGGGACAATAAAACTGACTGGGGGCCACTCTCGGCGACTCGATTGACCGGCGAACGAACACTGCCAAATCTGCGTGGTGCCTGGTTGTTTGCCGGATCGTAACTTGGGTCACCGCACTTGGGTTTGCTAGTTGAGCAGCTAGCGTAGCTGCCAGCGATTAATCTGTTCTTTGATGGGAACGCGACTTGAATAATGCATCGGCTCACAGAAGGAGATGGACCATGAAACGCTTCCGCAACAGCGCATTCGGGTACGCTTGGTGCCTTGCCGCGTGTTGTTGGGTTGCTCAACCGTCCGTGCACTGGTTGAACGCGGCCGAACCCGATCAGCAATCGGTTCCGCTGGGACTGAAAGAGCTGCCGACGGTGAAGGACAATCCCCTGACGCCCGCCAAGATCGAACTCGGCAAACAACTGTATTTCGACAAACGTCTGTCTGCGGACAACACGATTTCGTGCGCCAGCTGCCACGATCCGAAAAAGGGCTGGTCCAACGGGGAAGCCACCGCTGAGGGCTTCGAGGGGCAGCGTGGTGACCGCAGCGCACCAACGGTGATCAACACGGCCTACCAGCAGTTTCAATTTTGGGACGGACGCGCAGGGTCGCTCAAAGAGCAGGCGCTGGGCCCCATCGCGAATCCCATCGAGATGAATTTACCCATTGATGAAGCGGTACAAAAGATCACCGCCATTGATGGCTACCGAAAGCAGTTTCAAGACGTGTTTGGAGAAGAGGTTAGCGCCGACAATCTGGCCAAAGCCATCGCCGCGTTTGAGCGAACCGTACTTTCCGGCAACGCTCCCTACGATCGCTTCAAGGCCGGGGATGAAAAAG
>JANQOL010000150.1 GCA_028289675.1 Pirellulaceae bacterium | reverse complement strand
GGCTAGCGGCACCGCGCGACCCGGCACCGTTCCCAATCGACAGCCGCGAGTTATCTACGGGCAATAACGACTCGTTGATTCTCGAGTTGCTCTCCTTGCCGAGCACGTGACGTGTGTGCCGTGATGCTCGGCGGTCAGTGACTCCAAACAAGAGTTGCTCCACAGCCAACGTTTCTGTTGGCTGTTTTTCGTGGGGAAGCCTGCCCGCGACCTCTTTGGTGGAGCCTGATCGCGCCAGTATTCTGCTAGCGGCTGACGAGCACTTGGCCGATGGGCTGCAGACCGGGCCAGTAGGAGAGGACGTAGGTATTGCGACCATCGACGACCTCCACATCCAGGTCCACTAGACTTCGACCTTCGTCGACGGGCTGGCCGCCGGTGACTGGTTCAAGCCCGAGTTGATGCCGACCGACGGGAAGTTCCAGTCGGGTGATCTGGATTTCGCGAGGTAAGACACCCCAGCAGCGCGTGTCGGCGGACTCAGAGGCCTCCCACAGTACGCCCGCAGCGTCCATGGCTAGTGCTCCCAGCTCGGTGGCTTGCAACTGATCTTTGGCGGCAACCACCGCTCCCTTCTTGAGGATCCTGCGGGCCACCGTTCGAGCCATTACGATCGGCGCCTGGGTAGCATAAGACTGCGTGGCCAGTTGATGGATGTCGGTGATGGGCAGTGTTGTCGTGGCGGCTGTACCATCAACTCGCACGCCTACCAGATCGAACGGCTTGGGAGGGCTCACGATCTGCGGGACTTTGACGGGGGCCAACGTTGGTGGCACTGACACGTCGCTGACGGCTGCCAACAGTTGTTCGGCGATCAACATGGCTTCCTGCGTAGCAGGTTGAGCCACTTCGACTTTGTAAGGTCCGCGGCCAACCAACGCGATGACGTAGACCACACCATGGTTCGGCGGACAATGAACGCCATGAGTGACGCGTTCCAGGTCTTGCAGAACGAACTGCGCGTCCGGCAACAGTTCCAGCGTCCGGTGATAGGCGCGCGCGGCATCGTCGTAGTTGTTCCAAGTGGCCTCCCGCAAGATTCCGCGTAAGTAGGGAGCCATCGGCGGAATGCAGTAGTTAGCGACGCTGCGCGATTCGTCCTGATCCAACCGGGCCTGCATTTGCTGTTGCAGGGCCAACGTTTGCAGGGAGTAACTTTCCGCGTCCACGCCGTCGCCGAGCAGGCTGCACAGCGTCAGCATGACCCTTACCAGTACCTGCTCATAGTCTTCCCCGGCGTACGCGCGCTTGCCGTCATCAGACAACCAGGCGCCGGCCTCCTCCGCCAAGCTTGATTGCCGCAGCTGTTCCCAGCGATCACGAACATCCCGCAGTCGATGTTCGGCATTACCCACGTCTCCACGCATCAACTCGACCAACGCCCGATCCAGTTGGATCACGGTTTCGTCTCGCTTCGGCTTCTCAGCTAGCTTTTCCAGTTGATCCGCTGCTCGTTCTAGACGGTTGTCGTAGAACGCAGCCCTGGGGCCAATCAGTCGCTGTGCATGCGTGGCGCAACCCACACAACCAAGTAGTGCAGCGCAGACGAGCAGCTTGCTGATCGCGCTCGCGGACTCGTCCGAGAGCCATCTGCTATGTGGCCGGGAGTTAGTAGATCGAGATATGCAGGCCATTGCGTCCCGCCACTCGGCGACTATCGGTTGCCGGAGAAGATGTTGTAGCTGGCCAGCCGTCCCAGCGGCGAACGATGATAGCCCTTGCGGATCTCCGCTTGCTGCTTGCTGGCTGTGCCCGTGTGGGTATTGACCATTTCCAGTGTGAGCAAATAGTCACGTTGCGAAGAACTGTTGCGTTGCGTAGTGCCACTGGTCAGCTTGGCATACAACAAATAGTCCACCGGCTGTCCATCGCGTTGCAGCACACTGGTAAAGAGTCGCATATTGTCGGGAACGAATAAGGAGTCGGGACGCAGCCGCGTTTCGAACAGCGCCGCATCGACAACGCGTCGGCTCAGAGGCGCAAAGCTGGGGGACTGGCTGATTTGCGCGTCGATCAGTTCATAGATGTGTTCTTTGAAGTCTCCCAATTCTTCCGAGCTGGCGTTTTCGACGCCCACAAAGCACACGCGATAAGGGGCCGCTGGGGCCATGCCAGCCAGCGGCATGCCATCAGGTCCCAGTTGGCTAACTGTCGCGGGAGCTTCGCACGCCCCCAGCAACTTGGCCACGCATTCTTGGATCAGCGGTTTGTAGACCTCCGCACCGGCCGCATGGCTGCCCACCATATCTTGCTTGTCGGGGCGAACCAGATGCCCATATTGCAGTCCTCGGCAGCCGGCTAGCGACAAGCCAACAACCAGAATGCAGATCCATTCAAGGTGTTTTCGCTGGGCGTCCATCAACATCCTTGTCTCCTGGGCAGATGCCCTGTATTTCTGTGTCAACACAACAGCGCAGCGAGCCGCGGCTGGAGTACTGGCTGATGTAGCCGAATTGGAACGGTGACCGCAACGGGAACCATGGTGCTGGGCCGTCCAGTGACCCGCCATCAATCAGTCTGCTCGGATCTGATATCGAAAGGTGGGTTTCAACTGTTCGCCAGGCTCGTTTTGCTAGCTCTGATTGAGCGAGATAGACGACCCATATTGGTCTTTATCGGTTACCGAGAGCTATTCACTTTTTTCAGCCGATGGGATTTTCCGGCGATTCGATGCCGAACGGCTATCGCCCATCGCGCGCTGCGGATGCTAGCAAAGTGAATCTGACGCACAGGCGATGATGTTTAGAAATGTTTAGCAGTTACCCGCAGGCGTACTTGGCTTACAAATTGTACGCCTGCGGCTAACTGCTAAACACTGTTAAACAGCCCGCGTCGCTAGAGTAACTCCCAGCCAGCACGCGGTTGGCGACGGAGGAATTTTTCGGCAGCGGGCAGATTGGGAATTCGCATATCGCGCTCGTGCCACTCGATGGGGCCACCCGCGCGAAATGCGACATTGCCCAG
>JANQOL010000773.1 GCA_028289675.1 Pirellulaceae bacterium | reverse complement strand
GTCCAACGCCATCGAGAAGCAGGACTATGAGCAATTGGCAAGACTCGCCCACTGGTTGAAAGGAGCTGGGGGTACGGTTGGTTTTGATGTCTTTACATCCCCTGCCCGAGATCTCGAAGTGGCCGCCAAATCAGGTGCGAACTCAAACGCGATGAATCAGAGAGTTGCAGAGTTGGTTCAAATGAAAGGCAACATCGTCATCTAACCTAGGTCGGCAGCTGGAACTGTAAAAGCACGATTTCGAATCAGGTAAACCGAAGAGGAGCTGAGGCATGAGCGAGAACAAGGTACTAATTGTCGACGACGAGAAAGCAGTTTGCAAAGTTCTCCAAGTGCAACTGCGCGACGCGTTTGACGTCGTCGTCGCAACCAGTGGTGAGGCAGCCTTGGAAATCCTGGACTCGGATGGGCCGTTCTTCGCGGTGGTTTCGGATTATCAAATGCCAGGCATGGATGGCATCGAGCTTCTGGCTCGGGTCCGGGATCTGTATCCAGACGTTATTCGCGTCATCTTGACGGCCAGTACGATGTTCGATGCAGCGGTCGACGCCGTCAATCGCAATGCCATTTTTCGATTTGTCACCAAACCGTGTTCGGGGGCTGAACTACTGCCAGTGCTTGAGGCAGCTCAAGATCAATTCCGGCTTGAACAAGCCGAGAAAGATGTATTGAATCGAACGTTGCAAGGTTCGGTCAATCTACTGGTCGATATTCTGTCGATCACGCATCCGGAAGCTTTCTGCTTTACCTCACGGACTGCCAAAGTGATTCGAGAAATGTGCGACGTGACTAACTCCGAACAGAGTTGGGAAATACGTATGGCCGCACTGCTGTGCAGATTGGGTTTCCTGTCGTTGGATCAGGATTTGGCGACCAAGCTGGCCAACGGATTACAGTTGACTGCAGCGGAAGAAGAAATCCTAAATGGTCATCCAGAGATTGGTGGACGGTTGGTAGGCCGCATTCCGAGGCTGGAAGGTGTGGCGGAAATTATCTCGAATCAACTAATGGATCACTCGGACGCTCCGCAATTCTCTGAGGAACGTTGGTTCGAAGGCGTCTCTATGCTGCAGGTGGCCTCCGACTTCGTCAAGCTGAGCGAAGAGGTGAGCGAACCAAATGCGTTGGCAACCATGTGGGAGCAGCAAGAACGCTATCATCCCGAGTGCTTGGCAGCGCTGGTGGAGTCGCGGCAAGGAAAACACTCGATGGAAGCCGTGGCGATAGACGTGTATCAGCTGCGAGAAGGGATGGTCCTGGCCGAAAACCTGCTAGATCGGTCGAATCGTCTACTTATTCCAAAAGGACGCGAGATTTCCCAGTTCTTACTGGAACGCGTCAAAACCTATGCCGGAAGTTCAACAGGCGTCATGGAACCCCTCTACGTTTTCGCACCTGCCAAAGATGAAGACGAAATCAAGGATGAAGGGGAGATCAGGGACGAAGGCGGAGTTGACGCTAACCACTTCGTCGTGACGCAATGATGCTTCGCCCTGTCGGCTTAGGAGCTGCAATTAATCGAGTGCAATGCACGCGCCTTCGGTGGTGCTACGGACGAAGATCTTGCCATCGCTAAAGGCTGGAGTCGACCAGCATTTGCCCTCGAGTAGTTTAGCGCGGCCCAACTCGCGATACTGATCGGGCTGTGCGGCCACGATGACAACTTCTCCAGCGTCGCTGAGTACCACCAGCTTGTCTCCGACCAAAATGCAGTTGCCCGGCCCGAAATTGCGCTCGGACCATTTTATCTCTCCGGTGGCCAATTCGACGCACTGCAATGGGGCTCGACCGTATTTCTTGAATTCAAAGATGCCGTACAAGTGCCCATCCAGAACAATGGGAGTGCTCCAGTGGTTCATCAGTTTGTTTTTCTTCAGCCATACTCGACGCACCTGATTCTGAGGTTGGATCTCAAACAAACCGGCACCCACGCTGTAGCCCGCCGAACAATAGACGTGGTTGTCTTCAACTACGGGTGAGGCGGCCGTGGACACTCGGAACTCAAAGTCCGTGGACCACAGTTCGTCTCCCGTGGTTGGATCGACCGACGTCAGGCCAGATTGCGTGAAGAAAATGATCTGACGGCTTCCATTCAATGTTGCGACCGTGGGCGTGGCGTGGGTTATCAACTGATCTCCCGCCTTCCATAGATTGCGTCCGGTCGCCGAGTCGAAGGCCAGCAGGGATTGGCCCGGGCCACCACCGCCGACGAATACGACGTCTTCGTGCAGCAAAGGGGATGTTGCGTTCTTCCACTTGATGTTGCGGCCGGCGAAATCCGCTGCGATATCCTGTTTCCACACCAAGTGGCCGTCGTCGGCGCGGAGGCAGACGAGCAACAAATGGGCGTCATACACGTAAACGTGGCGCCCGTAGACCGTCGGCGTCGAGCGAGGGCCGTCACCGCCGTTGTTGTCCGGGGTGCCTGCATTTCCACCGCCATGTTCGTACTCCGCGACGCCGAGTGGATAACTCCACACTTCCTTACCGGTGGCGGCGTCCAAGGCCACGCAAGTCTCGGTCGGCTGGCCTTGGTGGTCGCGCGTTACCAAGGTGAACGCCATGCCACCGGCGACCGTGAACGAACTGAATCCCAGCGGTGTATCGACCTTCCAAGCTACTCGCGGTTTGCCCGTCCAAGGTTCCGACGCGATCGTCTCCGAAGACTTTCCGTCGCCAGCCACACCACGGTACTGTGGCCAATCTTCGGCCATTACAGTCCCGGTCAGTCCACACAACAAAGCGGCCCAAGCCAAGGCACGACTCCAACCGGCTCGGCAGAATGGCGACTGGTGTTGGGTGCGACCAAGTTGTGGGCAGGAAAGCAAGCGATTCAGAGATCGTCGTAGCATTGCAACTCCAGATATTTGCTAGTGGATGTCACCCGAGCGGCAGGAGGTTGCCGTTGGCTGCTGTTCAATTCAAGATCAAGCGTGTCACAACGCCGATGGAAATGAAGGTGCTGGCAATGCTTGACCTACGTTGGGGTGGTCGTCAACGCTTCGACTTCAGCGTCCAGCATGTGCTGCGGGACTTGGATTGGCTGCCCGTCGGGAGTTACTCCCACATCGAACAGCTTTAACGATCTCAAGATCCGGCACAAGTCACTCGGAATGAAGAACGGCTCTTGCCCAAATTTGTCGTCGAGAATGGCAAATGTCAGTTCCAGCTCTGCGTTCGGAACGCCGTTGAGTTCCACCTCACCAGACACAATCGCACCGTCGAGTTGGCGGCTCAACAATTTGACTTTCAGCCGCAACTGGTCTCCCGGCTGAGCGATTGCTCCAAAGTGGGCTTTGCTGATTTTTGCCAGCACGATTTTCTGCTGGAAGTCTTCCATTTGGGATAGCAGCAAGCCGCCCGTCTGCGCCATTCCTTCGATAATGAGAGCGTGGGGATAGTGCGGATAGCCCGGAAGATAGTCGTCGAGTGGTTCTTCCGCGAGGGTGACGTTCTTGATCGTCACCGCCTCAGTGCCGACGACAAACTTTTCAAATCGATCAATCCAAAACCAGCGCATGATGGCCTTTTCGAGAAGCTAACTCAGTGTTTGGCCTCCCAGCACCAACCGTCGATCCTTCAACGACAGGCTACAGCTTGCTTTGCACGTAGCTACACAGGTCGTTTACGGTCAGCAGGTTACCAAAATCTTGAACGCGCGGATTCTGCTCAAACTTTTCCAGGTTGGCCCACGGCAGCCGCTCTTTCAAAACTTTGATGCCACCCTCGGTGACCTTACCGTCTTGCACGTATTCGGCATTTGTGAGAATGTCGTCCGGGAATAACTCTTCGCGAGGAATGCTGATCCCGAAAGCTTTTTCCAGCTTGAAAACGATATCCAGGAAGTCGATCGATTCGGCTCCGAGATCACCCACCATGGTGGCCTCTCGAGTCACTTCGTCGTTTTCGACGCCGAGCGCCTCGACTAGTGCTTCCTGCACCTTACCAAATACCTCTTCCGATGCCGTCATTGTTTCTTTCCTACTAGAGTGTTGCAATCTTCGAGTGTGCTTGCACGAATTCCAAGGTTTTCGTGAAGTTCAAGATTATAGCTATCTTATTGGCACGCCATAGCGGCTTGCTGCAATTGCTCCGTCAATTGACGCATATACAAATTGGCGTGTTGGGAGACGATTTTGGGCTGTTCGCCCTCGACACACTCCAGAATCAGCCGCCCGGATACCGCCAAAGACTCGTCCTTGCGGCCTTCAGCCTTCATCACATACTGATTGCCATCACGCTTGATCAGTTGGGATACGATATTCAGCGTCTGATCCGGTTGGACGAAGTCCGCAAACTTGACGTTTTTAACAGCTCGAAGCAACACCAAACCAGATTGGTATTCTTCCGTGGCTCGCACGAGCAAAGCTGATGCTTGGAATAGTGATTCCAGCATCAATACACCGGGCATCACCGCAAAGCGCGGAAAGTGATCCCGCAAGTAGTCTTCGTTTCCCGTCAACGACCGAGCAGCTTCGATCCGTTCGCCCGGAATAAGCTGGGTAATCTGATCAATCTGGCAAAATCGCATAAGTGGCATCTAGAGGCTGTGGAAACCCGAATCCGGCAATTGAGCCTCAAGGATAATCCACCGCTAGGGGGTTCCTCAAGCGCAACTGGCATTGAATGCTGCGCAACCCGCAGATAGCCAACCCCTCGCGATAACTAGATGAGAACTGCGATTTGCTGGCCCGAAAACCGCCCGTTTGCTACGATTCTCTTGGCCTAGCTGGCTAAACTCGGCTAGAATCGCTTAGTACACGATGCCTGGACCTCCCAGTTTCTCGGTCAATAGCCTGAAAGCACGGTTTGCGTTGGCGGCCTGAACTCATGCTTTCGTCGCGGCTTCCGAGGCAGGGGCAGAGTCCGTTCTCGACACAGGAATGTCGTATGTCTGTTCGAAATGCTGTTTTGCCCCGATGCACCCCAACCGTCATGGGTTTGCCAACCACGTGGCTGCAAGCTAGCACCGCGCTGTTGATGTTGATCGCCATCCTGGCCAACACGGGTCACGCGGATGATCAATTGCGGAAGTCGGCCAGTTGGCAGTGGCCAGATGCCCAGTTGTATGCGGAACATTTGCGTAGCTACTTGGACCAGCGGCAAGTCGATGAACCACTGCTGGCCCAGGTTGAAGAATACTGGCTCGGTTCGCAGCAGGCCGCCAAGGGCCCCGAACTGTTGGATCGGTTGTTGGTGGCCGCGGCCATGATTGAGCCGCGCATCGAAGAGCTCCATTCACGATTGCAAGACCCTGCTCTCCGCCCGACCCACCCGAGAGATCTGGATTGGTTGACCAGCGACGTGCCAGGATGGATGCAAGACACCATTCGCTTGGCCTGCGGACGCGCTTTCGCCCAACGACGACTCTACGACGAGGCTTTGGAGACGCTCGGCGGCCTGGACGTGGGACAAGTTTGTGATCCGGCTAGTCTGATATTTTACCGCGCTACATGCGAGCACCATTTGCTGAAGCAAGCCGAGTGCCTTCAAAACATCGAACTGCTGCTGGAACGCGAGGATGAATTGCCGGCGCGTTATGCCCAACTGGCCATGCTGATGCAAGCGGACATTCAACCTCTAGAAGCGGACAGCCTGGACGAAGTGTCACGATTGATGAATGACGTGCAGCGGCGTCTGGATTTGGGGCGTGCCGGCACCAGAGTGCGGGACGAGGAGCAGCAGATTGTCGACAAGTTAGACAAGCTGATTGATCAGATCGAACAGCAGATGCAGCAACAGCAACCACAGCCGTCCGATCCATCCGGCAATCCGAAACAGGGACAAACGCAGCCGATGGAGGACAGTCAAATCGCAGGCGGCACCGGACCTGGAGACGTGGACAAAAAGGAGATGGAACAACGAGCTGGATGGGGAAATCTTCCCGCTGCGGAACGCCAGGAAGCGCTGCAACGGCTGACGCAAGACTTGCCCAGTCACTATCGCGGACTGATCCAAGGCTATTTTCGCCAACTCGCCAAAGAAGAGTAGTCTCTGCTAGGCGAGTGCGTGATCGTCCTGTCCAACCGGCGATCCACTCCGGTTCTTGACGCAGTTGCCATGTCGTTACGCCGGGTCGGCGAAATCTTGCAAGCTGCGATCGTACAAGCGATACGTCTTGCTGCGTTCCAGGCCACCACGCTCCAGGCTGGCACGCGACAAGTGGTTGGATTCTAGCACCCAAGAAAACTCCCCGTGCTTGACTCCCATTTTCAGCACGTCGTCTAGCATCCTTTCTAGCGCCAGCAGACCGAAGCCCCATTTTTGATACTCGGGCAAGACGTTGGTACTCATCAGACGCACACGATCCAGCTTGCGCTTGCCCATCATGAGCTTGAGAAATCCAAACGGTAGTAGGCGTCCATTGATCTTCTTGATGATCTGGTTGTAATCCATCAGCCCCAACCCGGCACCGACGGGTTTGCCGTCGACTTCGATGAATGTCGTCAGCTCGGGCAACAGCAGATGCTTCAATCCCTTGGCCTGATGATCAGCCTCTGCCTCTGACAAAGGTACAAAACCCCAGGTAGCAACCAACGATTTGTTATAGATATCGAGAAACAGCTTGACTTCATCCATGAACCGCTTGGGATCAAATGGTCGTACGACAACGTTGAAACGCTTGCGGATTTCTCGGATTACAAATTCGAGCTTAGGATCCAAATCCGCGATCATCGACACATGCCCGTCAAAGGCATACAGATCCTGGCATTTTTCGAAACCAAACTCGGTGATCAAACGTTCGTAGTACGGCGGGTTGTAAGACATCAAGAAAGTGGGCGGACTGTCAAAGCCATCTACCAACAAACCCACTTCGTAATTGAGGCTCGGATTGACCGGGCCGCGGACATCGGTCAGTCCATGTTCCTGCGCCAGGTACTTACATGCGGCGGAAAACAGCATCTGGGCAACTTCGCTGTCATCGATGCATTCAAAGAAACCAAAGAACCCGCGCTGTTCCTGATACCGTTGGTTGTGCCCTTGATTCGTGATGGCACTAATGCGGCCGACGCACCGGCCATCATGCATCACAATAAAATTTGCGCAATGATTTTCGTCATAGAACGGATGGTGCTTGAATCCAACCAGTTCCTGCTGGTTCATGATCAACGGAGGAACCCAGTTGGGATCCTGACTATATAGATCCCAAAGCATGTGGATAAAGTGCTTTTGGTCCTGGCGATTGCCGCCGACACGGCGGAGTTCATACTTGGCGGACATCCCTGACTTTCTGTGAGGACCCGGAGACGAGCAGGCATTCCTACCTGGACGGACGCAGCATTGTAACCACTGCTCCACAAGACGGCAAAAACCGGCATAGCGCGAATCGCAGGGACGCATGGCCGGCGTCATATTTGATGGTGGTCGCTGCTCGTTTTGTCGAACAGGCACTACCAAGAAAGCAAAGTGCTTTAAGTGGGCCGCATGGCGTTCGCCACCACGTCGCGGTCAAAATAGTTGATACTCATCCCCGCGTCCACAACGACCGACTGAGCCGTGATTCCACCGGCTCGGGGGCTGAGCAAGAACACGGCCGTCGATGCCACTTCGTCGGTGGAAAGAGCTCGTTGACGCGGAATGACCTGTTCAGCAAACAGATAGGCGTCAACATAACCCGGGATGCCGGCCGAGGCACTGGTCTTCAGCAAACCAGCAGCCACCGCATTAAATCGGATTTCGCTGAAGCGACTGAACGATTTCGTCAGGAAAGCCAACGATGACTCCAAGGCTGCCTTGACTGGTGCCATGAATCCATAGCTTTCGCTGGCCATCCGCGTGGTGGAGATGCCAATCGTCACCACCGAGCCGCTTGTGTCCAATTGGTCCTTCAGTGCATTTGCGAGCGCAATTAACGAAAAGCAACTAATGTCGACCGCTTGAAGGAACTGTCGTCGCGTTGTCTCGTGAAAGGGATGCATGCCATCGCTGTAGTCGGCGAAGGCGATCGAATGGACGAATCCAAAAAAGCCATCGAAGTCCTCCGCCAGCCGTTTCGCCAGTTGATCGATTTCCGATTGTTGTTCCACATCGCAAACGTATATCGGTGCCTCCGGTAAGAGCCGCGTGAGTTGCGTTCGACGTTCCTCGCTGCGGACCACGTAGACGACTTCTGCTCCCACTTCGGCGAGCATCTTACCCACCTTGAATGCCACACTCTTCTTGTTGGCGACGCCGAATACCAACACGCGTTTGCCGGCCAGTTGCAGAAAATCCATGTCTTGAGAAATCTCCTGGAACGGAGTGCTGGGCGTGTGACTTGGCAACATCCATGCCGGCTGAGTCGACTATTGGGTTAGTCAACTACTGGGTTATTGCGGCTCGGCCACGCTGCAGGCGAAATCCAGTCGCGCGGCCAAGTGGCCTTCAATAGTGATCTTTCCATTGAGAAAAAACGCCGACGAAACGTTGTCTTTGAGCACGACAGCAATGTCGATGGTGTTGCCAGGCCGTACCATTTGCTTGAACTTTACTCCATCCAAACGCGTAGCCACCGGCACTTGCTTCGCAGGATCCATCTTGTCGGACAGCAAGATAGCACCGGCTTGCAGAGCACACTCGCACAGAATGACCCCTGGTACCAACGGGAAATCTGGAAAATGCCCCTGCACGAAGAACTCATCGTCGCGAAACGTCTTCCGGCAATGGATCTCCATTTCGGAACGTTCGACGATTTCATCAATCAACAACATTGGCGGGCGATGCGGAATCGCCAATTCAATGTCGTTGCTAGGAGCCTGCTGCGGGGAACTGGACATGGAGATTCCTCGGTCGTGCGACCAGCTGCAGGAACGCGGTTCAGGCATTCGCAGCAGATGGATCAAAGGAGTTGGG
>JANQOL010000764.1 GCA_028289675.1 Pirellulaceae bacterium | reverse complement strand
AAATTGTCGGTGGCGCCGCGCTGTACGATGGTTGCATCGCCGAAATGCAAACTGGTGAGGGCAAAACGCTCACCGCTACGCTGCCGCTTTACTTGCATTCGCTGGCCGGACATGGAGCCCACCTGGCAACCGTCAACGACTACTTGGCCGAGCGGGACGCGCAATGGATGCAGCCGTTGTACGATTTGTTGGGTGTAAATGTCGGTATCGTCTTGACCGACAGTACGCCAGATCAACGCCGCCAGGCGTACGCGGCCGAAATAACGTACGGCACCGCCAAGGAATTCGGATTCGATTTCTTGCGCGACCGCTTGCTATTGCGAGCCCAAGGACGCATGCAAAGTGATTTTCTGGGCGAGGGCAGTTCAGAACGGTGGACCAGTAAGGGTGACGAGCCTGTTCAGCGCAGTATGCACTTTGCGCTCGTTGACGAAGCGGACAGCATTTTGATCGACGAGGCCCGAACGCCACTGATCATCGGATCGCTCGGTGACGAATCGCGCGAGACGGTGATCGCCACTTTTCGCTGGGCGGCCGAACACGCGCCCAAATTTGACGTGGAAGAGCACTTTACGATCGAAGAAGACACGCGCAAGGTCGAGCTCACCGGTCGCGGACGTTCGCTGGTACGAGCACTGCCCCGAGACGACGTGATGCGGTTGGTGTCGTTGGTCGACCTGTACGAATTCATCGAGCGTGGTGTTAAAGTCCACCGAGATTTTCATTTGGACCGACAATACGTTGTCCGCGATGATGAAATCGTCATCGTCGATGAGTTTACGGGCCGATTGGCAGAAGGACGGAAATGGCGCGATGGTATTCACCAGGCCATCGAAGCCAAGGAGGGCATCGAAGTCAGCGTGCCGACCGGACAAGCGGCTAGAATCACGGTGCAAGATCTCTTCCAACGCTATCGCCATATTGCCGGGATGACCGGTACGGCAGCTACCAGCGCCCCGGAGATGCGGAAGATATACAAGACGCCGGTCGTGTTGGTACCGACCAATCGTCCACCGCGGCGTAACCGTCTGCCTGACCAGGTTTACGGAACGATGATCCAGAAATTCGAGGCCATCGTCGAGGAAGTCCAGCAAGTACGATCCCAGGGTCGTCCCGTGTTGATCGGAACTCGATCTATCGACAAATCCCAGATCTTGTCCGAGATGCTCACCAAAGCCGGAATTGATCACGATGTGCTGAACGCAAATGAAATCGAACGCGAGGCCGATATTGTCGCCGAAGCTGGAAAAAGAAACCGAGTGACGGTGGCCACCAACATGGCCGGTCGAGGAACAGACATCAAATTGGAAGACGAGATTCGTGAACTGGGTGGCATGCATGTCATTTGCACCGAGTTGCACGATGCCGCCCGGATCGACCGTCAGCTGATTGGCCGTTGTGGCCGCCAAGGCGACCCCGGTTCGTTTCGTCAGTACTTGGCCTTGGACGATGAGATTATTCGCACCGGACTGGGCATTCGACGAGCCGACCAGCTGACCGATGTCGGAAAGGCCAAACCCGGTCCCTTCCACTCGATGGCGGCCGTGATTCGCAAGGCGCAACGCAGGGTGGAACGCAAGCACTTTCGGGACCGCATGATGTTGCTGCATCATGAGCGAGAACGAACGAAGATGCAGCGTGAGATCGGCCAGGATCCCTACCTGGATACGGCTGAATAGCCGGTCGAGGCGCACTCATGCGACTGGCTCACCCGATGTACGCCGCCCGTTATTTCAGAGCAATAGTCTTTTGCAGCGGCTGCAGAACGTGCTCGACAACATACTCGTCGGCCATCTTCTCACACAGCTCTGCGATCCGCGCTAGTTCCTGAGAGAACTGCTCGGTGCTGGACAAACTGTCGAAGCGGCGAACAGTCAGGTAAACACTTAGCTGGTCTTCACCATACTCGCCGCTACGAATCTGATACGCCGTGTTGCGAGTCTCGAACGCCAATCGGCATTGCGTCTTGAAGTCTTCGTCCAAAGACAACTGAAAACTGGGTTCGTAGCTGAGAGCCGCACTGCCGGAAATCTCGGCCAATTTTTCGATGGCCGGGATCATGCCCAAGGCTTCTGACACCAGTGCGTTTTGATTGCCGCGGTAGCTGTAGTCAAAGCCCATCGTGAAGTTTAGCGATTCGCAGTCGAGATGACTGACCGAAAGCTCGAATGGCGTTAGCGCCAAGATTGTCTGATGCTGTTCCACGGCACTATCGAACGATTCCGGATTGACCGAACCGCTGCACAGACGCCGCATCTCGGTCGACACCCAGCGATACTGACCGGACTCCTTGGCCTCCTCCAAGCAAAACTCACCCTTATCGCGGGTGTAGAAGTTCTGCATGTTGGGAAATCTCTTTTGGATTTGCTCGAAGAAATGGAGAACCGCTTCACGGTTTTGCGGCAGATCCATCTCCGTGTTCAGGTGCATATTCACATAGAACTCATCACACAATGCACCGTATTTATGCATCCACTAATTCCTTGTGCTGCGAATCTCGCGAGTCAACGGCTTGCTGCCGGCAGTTTCGCGGCTGCGGTCTTCTTGCTTTTCTTAACACCGGCACGGTGAATACTCTATCCGAACCTTCGTTTGAGTATCAGGGCCTGTCTTTTGAAGTATAGGTCTGGAATTATCGACGTGTCAAAGTGGTGTCCATGCATCGACCGCCAGTAGATTTTGCACGGTGCTTCGGTTTTGATAACGCTCCGCCGGATCGGTCGCGGCCCACATGTCGGATCAGGGCTGGCTACGTTTTTGAGCCGCTTCTCGGTAAAATCAGCCTTCCGATGACTTGCTCAATTTTTGTGTATGGAACTTTACAAGTAGGCCAATGCCGAGAACACGCATGGCCTTATACGGCGCAGAGCATTCGGCGCGGCTGGACACTTGGTCGCCTCTATGACTTGGGGCCCTTTCCAGCCATCGTGCCAGGCCAGGATCGAATCCTGGGAGAGCTACGCACCTACTTGCCCGAACACATGGACGACACGTTGCGAGTATTGGATGAAATCGAGGGCACGAATCAGCCAGGCGAGGCGAATGAATACGACCGATTGCTCGTTCCCGTACACATCATTGATACGGCAATCGGCGTTGAGAACGAACGGCCGCTGACATCGCCGCCCGCCGAGACGCGTCAGGCTTTTGCGTATTTCTATGCCGATCCGGCTGCCTTACGTTCGTCCCGCTACGTCGCGCCCAATTTGCCGCGTGCCGGTCAACTCTACGCGCGCTGGCCAGATGAGTTGTCGCAGCCCGGTCCGAACCTAGATGCCACTGAGAGCGGTTAACGCTTCGGTGCAGCGTTACTTCGCCTGTTTGAGACTGAAAAACGTTGACGGCACACGCTATACGTGCGTGCGACTCGCACTAGGAGGCCGCGTACCTGTCGGCCAGTTCCCGAATGGTGCGTGCGATCTCATCGCGGCAATGCTCGGGAGACAGCACTTCCGCTTCCACGCCTAGGCGCATGACACGCTGAATAATCTCGGTATCGTGGTAAGCAGCGACTGTTAGCAACACGGATCCATCGGCTTTGGCTTCCAACGTCTGCCCGGCGTGCCAGGGATCTTCTTCGACCCAGCGCGCCGCCTGAGGCGAAAGCTTGATGACATACTGCCGCGGCTCCATTCCGCTAAAGATGCCCACCGACTGCCCCAAGTGAGCTTGCAGATCGATCTTCTCGTCCGGCTTGAACCAACTATCCAGAGCCTTGGCCGATTGAAATCGGTCCAGTTTCCAATGCCGCAAGCGGTCCGAGTCTTGGCCATCACGGTCCTGCTCGGTCGCGATGACGTAGATACTGGATTGAAACAACACCACCCCATACGGCTCGACCTTGCGGACGGATGCCGGTCTACCGGGAACTTGATACTCCATCTCCAAGTGTCGGTGTTCTTGAATCGCACGGTTGACCGTTTTCAAAATACCTTGATGCTTCTCGTACGTCTTCGTTGGGATGCCCAACACGTACAAAGTGCGTCGATAACGCTCGTAATGTTCAAAGACGTTGTCGGGCAACTGCTCACGTACTTTGTTCCAGAATGATTCGATGCCGATCCAGAACTGAGTGCCCACCAATGGCAACATCAAATCACGGCCCATCGATAGCGCGATCAATTCACTGGCGGTGATGGCTAACTTGTGCAGTCCCTTGTCACTGCGGCTCAATTTCCACACGCGTCCTCGCTGCGTATCCTCGTCAGAAATCGGCATTCCGGCAGCGGTCAACGCGTCCAGATCCCTGCGAATGCTGCGGGTGTGCAAGGAGGTCAGGCCTAGTTCATCGACCACGGCGTCGCGCAGCTCATCGAGTGTCGCGCCAAATCGCAGCCGTTCCAGGACCTGCAAAATCTTGTGCTGACGGATCAGTTGTTCATTACGTGCCACGTTCAAACCCAATACCGTTGAGATTTCCGCCCGGACGCTAGTCGTTGGTGACGCTAGTCGTTGGCACTGTAGGCAAACGTTTCCAACATGCCAACAACTGCGCGTTACTGGTCATCACTCGCGCAGCATGTTCGTTTTACCGCGTTTGACTGCGCCTTTTTCGATACTGTTTCGCAGTCAGCCACCGGCGTACTTGGCTTCGGCTTACGAACTTGTACGCCTGCGGCTGAATGCTAAACAAAACACCGTTGCATTTTCTGACAGCCGAGGCGAGCGACGGGGCGACAATGTGAATTCCACCGTTGAAAATGCGTAGTATGAACCAGCGAGAGACACGTTTGGTCACCTCGATCCGGGGCATCCGCGAACCGGCCAAAATAGATCGCCGATCGCCAGGTTACTTGGCAGCTTCTTGCAGCACGTCTTCAGCAACATAGATCGGCAGATGGGGATTGACGGTCACGGCCACGGCGATGGCGTCGCTCGGTCGAGCGTCGATTTCAATCAATTCGTCATCGCCGCATCGCAGTTGAAGTTTGGCGAAGTAGGTATGTTCTTTCAATTCGCTAATGACGACGCTTTCGAGCTTTGCACCCAAGCTGTCTGCCACCGACACGATTAGATCATGGGTCAAGGGGCGGGGCGGGGCGAATTCTTCCTTGACACGACGATCAATGCTGGTGGCTTCGAAGATACCAATCAAAATCGGAAACTGCCGCTCGCCATCGACCTCTTGCAGGTATATCACCTGATTGTCGCTGATCTCGCTAATGATGATGCGGGCCAGCTGCATTTGGACCGACATGGCGCATATTCCTAACGTGGAGAAAGTCTGCCAAGTTTCTCGACCTAACGAGATTATAGTGCTAGTCGCTCCCACGACTACCTTGTCCCCGGCTTTCGCAGGCACCATCCATGAATTGACTATCGGGTGGCCGAAGTCCATCGACGCCGAACTGCTAACAGCTCTCGCCGTCGGCGCCCGGCCGCGCACCGACTCGCACTTAAGCTGACGAACTTTTTTTGCTTGATACAATTGCACGCTGCGGAATTCGGTCGCCAAGTGAGTCAATTTCGGAATGAGACAGACGTCGCGCAGGTAGTGTTATGTCGTTGCCCATCATCGCCCTGACCATGGGAGATCCAGCCGGAGTTGGCCCGGAACTGGTTTTGCGTGCGCTGGCCGATCCCATTGAACGCGAATGTTGCCATCTGGCCGTGTTCGGAGAGCGGGACGTGCTGCAGCGCTGCGCCGAGCATACCGGATTGCCCGCACCGAAGATGAAGCGCATTCCCGCCAACGACTTGCGACGGGACGATCTCACCGCTGAGGCAGCGACGCTCGTGGAAGTTCCTGGTCTGGCCGGAGCTGAATTCGAGCCGGCGCGGGTAGCGGCTGCCTGCGGCCAAGCCAGTTACAACTATATTCAGGCGGCGATCGACGCGGCTCTCGGGCAGCATGTCGACGCGGTCACGACCGCTCCGATCAACAAGCAGGCACTTTCGCTGGCGGGTATTGACTACCCGGGGCACACGGAAATGTTCGCGGAGCGCGCAGCCACGGCAAATCGATGGTGCATGATGCAAGCTTCAAATGAAATCACTTGCTCATTTGTCACCACGCACGTCGGTTATGCCGAGGTTCCCGCTCTGCTGACGATACAGCGCGTCTTGGATACGATTGAATTGACACACAGCGCCCTCCAACAGATGCGCGGGACCAGGCAGCATCTGGTGGTTTGCGGTCTCAATCCGCATGCCGGCGAGCACGGTCTGTTTGGGAATCGGGAAGAAGAAACCGTCATTGTGCCGGCGATTGAGAGGGCGCGCGAGCAGGGCATCTCCATCGAGGGCCCTCTGCCTCCAGATGCCGCCTTCTTGCCTTGGAAACGCCGCGAGACCGGGGCGTATGTTTGTATGTATCACGACCAGGGACATATTCCGGTCAAAGCCCTGGCATTTGACGACGCGGTCAACACGACGTTGGGGCTGGATATCGTTCGCACGAGCGTCGATCACGGGACCGCGTTTGATATCGCTTGGACCGGCGCGGCACGTTCCAAGAGCCTCTTCGCCGCGCTGCGGCTGGCCTGCACACTCAGCCACCCGCCGGCCGTCTAGAACCTTGGAAATTTCCGCCAAATTGTCGATTCTCGGGAATAGCGGACCTCCCTGTCAGGTCGCCTATAGGGATCATCGCAAGACGGCAGGTCATTGAAAAAACGGCGATCCCGCCTAAACTGGTGCGAGTCGTCTGTCGCCGTAGCGGCCAGAGGACGGCGCCCATCTGACTGATTCTGGACAAATGTTCCGTTAAGTTCCGTTTGGAGAAACAAAATGCGTTGGTTTGCTTGGTGTTTGATGGCGGTCGCAGGTCTCCTGGTTGGTTGCAATGAACCAATCGAAACGATCCCGTCGATTGAGCCCGAACCCAGCTCTGGGGTTACCGATTCGGGAGACCATGAGCACGGGGAAGGTGAACATAGCCACGATCACGGCGAACATGGCCACGATCATGGTGACCACGATCACGACCATGGTGAGGGGGATCACGATCACGGCGAAGCCGACCACGACGGTGAAGAAGGAGCTGCTGAGGGCGAAGACTCGGCTAGCAAGGGGTCCCCGGAGGCCATTCGTTTTGTCGCTGACAAGAGCATCAAGGTACCTGGCATGATGTGCCCCTATTCCTGCTGGCCCAATGTCGAAAAGACCTTGGCCGGACTGCCAGGAGTCGAAGGCGTCCAACTGGCCCAACAGCCAGAGGGAACCGCTGAAGGCGAAATCAAGGAGCGAGTTGTCGAGCTGAAGCTAGGCGAAGATTTCGACGCCGAAGCTGCCATCGCTGCTCTTAGCGCCATCAACTTCGAAGCCGAAGTCGTGAACTAGCTCGGTTCGCACGCGCAATTCGCCATGCTGCATGGCAGCTACGGCGGTCACCGACCAGCACAAGCCGGCATCCTAAAAGGGACGTCGGCTTTTTTTGTCCGCGGATGCGACGCCTAAGGAAGCTCACAGACCAGCTACCCGGGTCAATCCCTTACGCCATCTGCCAACGGCTAAACAAACTTGGATTCGGGCAGAAATGCAACCGCATTTTGTTTAGCAGTCAGCCGTAGGCGTACTTGGCACACAAACCTGTACGGCTAACTGCTAAACAATGCTGAACAACGCTGAACAACGTCAACAGACCATCGCCATTCTTGACCCACCCGTGCTAAGACCAGCGATAAACGTCCAAGCCGCGTTGGCGACGCACGACGACTTGGTCGTCGGCCAAACCGATATGTGCCCAACTGGGCTGATCTGACAACTGCTTGCGGTCGAGCAACTGGAACTCGGCCGGATTGGCTGCGAAGAGCAGCAGTTCACCGGTCTCGTCCAAAGCCAGAATCGAGCTGCCGTCGGTGACCATGCTCCAGTAGCCACCAAAAGGAGTTGTTCGCCAAGTCTCCTGGCCAGTCTGCAAATCAATGCAGGCCGCCCGCTGGTTGCGAAGATGCAAATAGAGATGATCTCCCACGATCAACGGTGAAGACATGTAGGCTTCCGCCTTCGCTTCCCAAACGGTCTGCACCGACGTGCCGTCGATCTTGAACAAACGGGCTTTGCCGCCGTAGCAGCTGGTAAACACGTGATTTCGCCAGACGACTGGCGTCAAGATGTTCATGCCGCGAAACGACTCAATGAACTGCTGCCACAGCACTTGACCGTTCGACAGGTCCACTCCGGCCAGCGTGCTCCGCGTTTGCACCACCAATTGCCTCACTCCTCCAATTTCAGCGATGATCGGCGACGAGAACGCACCGCCAGACATACCCCCGTCATCAGGCAGCGTTGACCACAGAATCTTGCCATCGGCCAGAGCCAACTTCTTGACGGCTCCACCGGCTTGAACGTAGACGCTGTCCTCGTCGATCAGTGGCGAACAAACGAGGCCAAACGAAGGCAGCTTTGCGCCATGCTCCGTAATGAAATCGACTCGCCAAGATTCTTTCCCTGTGGCTGCGTCGAAACAGGCGACCACGTCACGCATCCCGCCGACTACGATTTGCTTACCATTGGTCGCGGGAGTCGATCGGATCCAAGATCCATTCCGAGCCGCAAAAAACGGCACTTCCATAGCCCCTGTCCACTGGGACTTCCAAACCTGGCCCCCCGTTGAACGGTCCAGGGCGACCAGCGCCTCGAATTTCTTGTCAATCGTCTCGGTCGTGAACACCATCTCTTCAGACAACAACGGCCCGCTGTAGCTGTCACCTAGTTCCACACCCCAAACTTTGGTCAGTCCAGCTAGATCTCCTGGCAGCTGCGCCCCGTGGTAGCGTCCGTCGCGATTCGGTCCACGCCAGCAGTTCCAAGTCCCGGTTTCGGCAAACAGGCCCCGTGGTGCCAGCAGTGCTGTCCCACATGCCGCTGAGGCGGTAAGAAAATCGCGTCGATGGGAATGCATGTTCGGCTCCTACGGAATATGGCTGAATTTCCGTAGTGTAGCCGGCTGACAAGTTGCGGGCGACTTGCAACTGGAAGTGCCCGATCTCAACGCCACCGACACAGAAGTCTTTAGCGAACCGCAGGTTTGGGAGCCGCAGCAACTTGCACTTCGGTCAAGTCGTCAATCAGCCCTGCCAGCTGATTACCCGATTGCCGAATCAGCTGTTGAGCACGTTCAAACTGGCTGGAGCAGATGTCGTTCAACCATTGCCGAAAAGGACAAACACGCTGAGCTATGTCGGTGGCAACCGGCTTCGCTTCCGGCTCGTACGGTCGAATCAAACTCCACTCTTGAGCTTGTTGCGCGGAAATGACGAACTGTTGCCCACCCGTGAATTCGTAGATCACAAACAGTGGCTTGGTAAAGTGCGGCTTCAACTCCTCCGCCGGTTCCGTCGGGGTAAACGAATTCGTGGTTGCCGGCAGCAATGCGGCCAGACTCTCAAACCAATGCCTTGCAGTTCGAGTTGCTGATTCCGTCGCGCGGGCCACAGACTCGCAGCTGTGCATTTCGGCCGCCAATCGGCATTGCCACGACTCGACCAGTGTCAGCCAATCGCCGATTCGAGTCCCCGCCGGATCAACTCGGTATTGGTCGGACGGCCAGCTCGTTTCCAGCCGACCCATCGGGGCTTTCGAGCGATGGAACGTCCACATTCGGCTGGACAGTTCGTAGGTTCGACAGGCTTCCAAAGTATGCATGGAATTCCAACTCAAGCTGGATCGCGTTAAAACCTGAATCCGCTCCGAAGGGCGAGGCGGTCTGCCTGCGGAAGGTGCAGCCACTAGCAAAGAAACCTTGGCAGGTGATTTTGGTGAAAGCAGCTGGTTCCAGTCCTGTCGCGCCACAGCGGCTCGCAGCGGCGAATACCAATTCTCATAACACTCCTGACTCAGCTGAGTAAACCGTTGCCAAACGCTCAGTGGCAAAGCGACATCAACCTTCCAGTCGAACTTGACGGAATGTTGGGACGTCGGCTGCGACGCTGACCATGTGGACTCGCCGCGCAGACAATGCGATGCCAACAGTCGCAGATCGTCGCTCCGAGTTGCCTCAAAGGCCCAGGACTTGGGGCTGTTCCAGCCGATGACGAGTGTCAGCAACAAGGCCAACCGAGTCACGAGGTTTGTGAGCTGGGTTCTCATCTGAATCTGCTCCAATATGTGAGCCACTAGTGCAAGTGGCGCGGACGTCAAGCTCAAGACATCAAACGGCTAACGTCCGAACCATCGACACCCAAACGTCAAGTGCGCTAGCTGGTGGCGGAGGCGGGTCGGATCGGGGAATGCTGCCACGAAGTCAGGAAGCGGAGAACGGCTGGGCAGCCAAATTTTCTGAACAGAAAAGCTTATCGATCCTACCCGCTTTGCCTGTCCGGCCAATTCGCCTAGAACAAGCATTTAGGCAGTCGGAGACGGAGCAATACTGCTTTGTTTCACTTTAGTGATGACGTTGTCGACGACACTGCCGAATAGGGTTGTAGAGGTTGCGCCAGTTCTGAGCCCAAAGAGCTAGACAGCCAGCGCAAACGAGTTGGCGACCGTTTCCGTGCCTCAACTCCCGATTACGATCGATGGATAGGCTCGCCGGAGCAGAGGGATGTTGAGCCACCGCTAATGCTCCATTAGTGAGGCCTCCAGCTGGTGCTTGTTCATGCAGTGCCTGTCCCGTCACTCGCGTTGCCGTCACTCGCGTTAAACACTCCCATCAACGATTTGTCTAACCAGTGTTTGAAGACCAAGCGACTCTGAAGATATGCATTGCGATGGCCACCGTCGGTGTGGTCTTTCTGACGATGGTTGTGCGCCGCAATGCCCCCACGGAGATTCTCTTCGGTTTGGCCCTCACCCTGTTTGTCGTGTGTGGCGTGATTCAGCCGGAACGGGCTTGGCACAGTTTGGCTGACTCCTCGGTGATTGCCATCGGCGGGCTGCTGGTGATTTCGGCAGCTCTCAAGACCACCGGCGCGCTGGACCTGCTCGGGCACTCGCTGCTTGGTTCGGCTCGATCCGAACGTCACGCGCTCTCACGTCTGGCCGGAGTTGTCGTCGGCGGCAGCGCTTTCTTGCTGAACACAGCCATCGTCGCCATGCTATTGCCGATGGTGATCAGCTGGTGCCGCCGGCACCATATTTCTCCTTCCAAGCTGCTAATGCCCATCAGCTACCTGGCCATCTTGGGTGGAACCTGCACGTTGGTCGGCACGAGCACCAATTTTGTCATCAATGGCATGTTGAGCGAGATGTCGCAGCAGGCCAGTTTGCTGGCTGAGACTCCTGAAGCGGCGACCGATGTCAACGCAGATGAAGCAGCTGACTTGCCACAACGCGGGTACTCTGCGGTCTGGATGAACAAATATCGGGCCGATTTGTCCAAGATGAACTTGCTGGAAATCTCGCGTGTAGGCATTCCCTGTGCCTTGGCGGGAGCCGCCTTCTTGATTTTGTTTGGCCGCCACCTGCTGCCCGACCGCGAAGAATTGCTGGATAGCCTGGAAGATCAACGGCGAGAGTATTTGGTGGAGATGATCGTCTCGACCGGATGCGCGCTGATTGGCAAGACGGTCGAAGAAGGCGGGCTCAGGAACTTACCTGGCCTATTCTTGATCGAGATTGACCGCGATGGCCAAGTGATCTCGCCAGTAGCACCGACCGATCGTATCTACGAGAACGACCAGTTAGTTTTTACAGGCGTCGTCTCCACAATCGTTGACCTCAAACGGATTGAGGGCTTGGTTCCAGCCGTGGATCAAGACGATGAATCGCCACCGCTGCACTCCGCGACACGTTGTTTGGTGGAGGTCGTGCTCAGCCCCACATCACCGCTGGTGGGCAGCACAATTCGCAAAGCTAACTTTCGACAACACTATGGCGCGGCGGTCGTCGCTGTCCATCGCAACGGCGAGCACTTGCCATCAAAGATTGGAAATATCGAGCTGTCACCGGGCGACACGCTGTTGTTGCAGACACAACAGTCTTTTGTTCGCAGTTTTCGCAATCGCCCAGACTTCTATCTGGTCAGTGGGGTCGAAGACAGCGACGCACGTCGACCCGATAAGCGCTCCATCGCCTTGGGCATCGCTCTGGCCATGATTGCCTGGCTGTTTCTCATGCCATTTCTGCCGAATTGGTTGAGGAGCATCTATCCGGACGGTTTGCCGGCGGCTCTGACAATGATCCCGGTTGCGATTCTGACCGCCGCAATGGGCATGATCGCCACTCGCTGCGTGTCCGTCGCCGATGCTCGCAGAGCCATCGATCTACCGTTGCTGTTGACCATCGGCGCGGCCATTGGAGTAGGGCGTGGCATTAGTGACTGCGGCGCGGCTGACCTAATTGCCAAGACGATCGTCAACTCTGTCGGCAATCAAGCCTACTTGGGGTTGGCAGTGATTTTCATCCTGACGGTGTTGTTTACGGAGATGATCAGCAACGTAGCTGTGGCCGCCACGATGTTTTACGTGGCTGTTGGACTGGCCAGTCACCTGGACGCCAGCCCGCGCCCATTTATCATGGCAGTCACACTGGCTGCGTCATTGAGCTTTATTTCTCCAATTGGATATCAGACAAACCTGATGGTGATGGGGCCAGGCGGTTATCGAATGTTGGATTACGTCAAAGCGGGCCTACCGTTAACGGTGCTCGTAGGCGCGATTGCACTGGCGCTGATACCGTTGATTTGGCCATTCTACTGAGCCCGCTCAGTGCAAAAACAATCACGAAAACTCGCGCCGCAGCCTGTTTGAAATAATACGCGTCATGAACCAACGACCAGTAGATTTTCTGATCGTGGGCGGAGGTATCGTGGGATTGGCCACAGCTTGGCAACTGTCCCAGCGACATCCCGACGCTTCGATCACCCTGATCGAAAAAGAACCGCAGGTCGCAGCTCATCAGTCCGGCCGCAATTC
>JANQOL010000754.1 GCA_028289675.1 Pirellulaceae bacterium | reverse complement strand
CTTATTCCGTCGCTGTCGATCGCCGAAAATCTGCTGCTCACGCGGCTACCGACAACCGTCGGTGTCATTCGAAGGCGCCGGCTCCACGCGCAAGCGACTCGAGCGCTCGAGCGCGTCGGACTCGCAGACTTGGCACCGGAAACCCAGCTCGGGGAACTGGGAGTCGGCGTCCAACAATTGGTCGAGATCGCAGCCGCACTGGATCGAGACTGCCAACTGATGATCCTGGACGAGCCAACGGCGGCACTCAGTGCGACGGAATCGGAAACGCTCTTCCGATGGCTCGAGCAGCTACGTGGCCAGGGCGTTTCCATGATCTACATCAGTCACCGATTGGAAGAGGTAAAGCGTCTCGCCGATCAAATCTCGATACTCCGCGATGGTCAGCTGGTTGGTACCTACGACGCCAAAGATGTACCGACCGATCGAATGGTCGCCTTGATGAGCGGAGATGCTGCCGCGACGAGTCCAACCGCACAGCCACACCAAACGCACGACGAAGTGATGTTGCGTGTCAACGGCATCTCAGGAGGTCCTGTCCGTGCGGTCTCCTTTGATCTTCATCGAGGCGAGTGCTTGGGCATTGCTGGATTGGTGGGTGCGGGACGCACCGAGCTCCTGCGGCTGATTTTTGGAGCGGCGAAGGCCAGCAGTGGGCATCTGACTATTGCGGGCGACGATCGTCAGCATCGCTTTCACCATCCCCAGCAGGCTGTCGCCGCCGGACTCGCCATGCTGACTGAGGATCGAAAGCAAAACGGACTGCTGCTGTCCAAATCGATCCGGCTGAACGCGACCCTGGCATCGATGTGGAGCAAATTCGCATCCCGGGGTATCACTCGAACGGCTGCCGAGAAAAGAGACGTCGCTGCGATCTGCGAACAGTTGGAAGTGCGCTGCCATGGTACTGAGCAACTCGTTGGGACGCTCAGTGGTGGCAACCAGCAAAAAGTGGCTCTCGGGAAGTGGCTTGTTCGCGAGGCCGACATTTTTCTCCTCGACGAACCCACGCGCGGAATCGACGTCGCCGCGCGACGTCGAATTTACCAGTTAATCAAGACCCTGGGTGAGCAGGGAAAGGGCATCATCGTCGTCAGCAGCGATTCCGAGGAACTGATGGAGATTTGCGATCGCATCGCCGTGCTGTCGAATGGACGGCTAGTAAACACCTTCGAGCGCGGTGACTGGTCGGCGGAACGAATTACTGAAGCTTCTTTCTCCGGCTATCTGGATCGAGGAGGCGCCGCATGAAAGAGATTCTCTTCAAAACGGTGAATCAGTACGCGGGCTTGGTCGGCGTCTTAATTGCATTGGTTGCAGTGTTCAGTTTGAGCAGCGAGAACTTCCTTCAGCAGTCCACTTTGGTTTCTATCGCGAATCAGATCCCAGACTTAACGTTCGTCGCCGTCGGCATGACTCTGGTCCTGGTAGTCGCGGGCATTGACCTATCCGTCGGCTCGGTGTTGGCCCTGTCGTCTGCCGTGCTGGGAACCCTGATGGTGGATGGCAAATGGCCCCTGTGGGCCGCCGTTGTTCCCTGCCTGCTCGCGGGCACTCTGTGTGGCCTGGTGAATGGATTTGTATCCGTCAGCTTCAAAATACCTTCGTTCATTGTGACACTGGGCATGCTGGAGATTGCTCGCGGAACGACGAAGGTCGTTACCGGTTCGCAAACGAAGTACATTGGCTCATCGGTGGAAGTCCTTGGGGAGCCTTTACCTGGCCTGCTGCTCTCGCCCGCATTCTTACTGGCCGTGGTATGCGTGGCCGCTGGACAGTTTCTGCTGACGCGAACCGTGTTTGGCCGCTACTGCATTGCTATTGGCACCAATGAAGAAGCCGTGCGCATGTCCGGAATCAGAACGGCTCCTTACTCGATCACTGTGTTCGCCATCAGTGGACTACTGTGTGGCCTGGCCGGACTGTCGCAAACGTCCAGACTTTCCTCCGCGGATCCCAACGCCGCCATCGGTATTGAACTCTCCGCCATCGCCGCGTGCGTCATCGGCGGCACCAGCCTGATGGGCGGCCGCGGCAGTGTCGTGAGTTCGTTCATCGGCGTCCTGATCATCGCCGTATTGCAAACCGGCCTGGCTCAGCTCGGTGTCTCCGATGCCAACAAGCAAATCATCACCGGTGCCGTCATCGTGGTCTCCGTCTTGATCGACGCTCTACGAGTCCGACTGGGACAGCAACAGACCTAGAGCTAGCTACACAGGCCGACAAGCCCTCCTTGGCACCTATGCAACGGCGAAAATAACGTAGTCTCCAGCAACTATCCCCGCGTAACTATACCCGCCATTGTGAAACAAATGACAGATGGTCTTTACGTCCGTTTCTTGCACGCGAGTATGTCGATGTCTACGCCCAACTAAGCTGGTGAATTTGGAAGAAGCCGGTCAAAATGGCCGTTACTCTTTCTCCACAGGCGAGTTCCTTGTTCAAGGGCTTCGGGGGCGGCCGCGGATCTATGGACGCCGGCGGAACGATTCACTAACTCATATCTCAATCTTGGAACACAGCTTCTCTGAACCGAAGCAAGAAATCTAGCGGTGACTGGACAGAGATGAAGCGAGAAAAGAAGTCGACCATTCGTCGGCGGCCGGTTGTCGAAGAATTGGAATGTCGGCGGCTGTTGGCTTTGAACCCCACGCCTGAAGAGCAGGAGTTCATGCAGTTGGTCAATCGGTTCCGGACCTATCCTACTAGTGAATACACCCGCCTGATTGCTTCACCATCGCCGATACGTTCGCGCGATCCGATTTTGCAAGACGATTTGGACTTTGCAAACGTCAACGGGTACACCCTGCGTGCGGAGATGCAGGCCCTCAGCCCGGTCCCGCCGGTGGCCTGGAACGAGGCCATTCGCGACTTTTCGATGTCGCACAACGCCCGCATGATTTCGGCCCGCTCGCAATTTCACTCCAACACGTTGCAACGGCGACAAGAGCTGCTCGCGGCGGGCGTGAATTTGAGGTTCGCCAATGGCGAAATCGTCACCTCAGAAAACGTCTTTGGTCACGGCAAGTCACCTTTGCACCTGTTTGCCGGCTACGTGATCGATTGGCAGCGTGGAAGTCCGGGCGGCATGCAAACCGGCCGGCCTCACCGTACGTCAATCATGAACGACGATTTCGAACAGGCCGGACTCGCTATCTCCACCGTCGGGGGCACCGGCTTTGGGCCCAAAGTTAACACGCAAGTGTTAGCCAACATTGAAAACCCTCCGGTCATGGTCACTGGTGCGATCTTTCAGGATCACAATGGCAGCCGCTGGTACGACGCAGGCGAGGGACTGCGCTCGGTCCAATTTGTTTTCGAAGGAGCGGCGGGCACGTTCACCACCACCGGACTGTTTCACGGTGGGTACCAGATTGAATTGCCGCCCGGAGTATACAACGCCACCGCCTCCGGGGGCGGCATGCGATACACACAACGCATGAACAATATCGTGGTCGGTGATGTCAACGTGTGGAAGAATTGGATCTACGATCCGGACGTTATTCCTCCGGATCAGCTGGAATCCAATAACACGATCGCTACAGCTACGCAGCTGACCGGCAGCAATGAATCCCATACGGGTCTCTCTATCCATGCCGTGAATGACACCGACTATTTTCGCATGCTCCCGGTTGGTAATGGCACCATGCAAGTGGACTTGCAATTCGCGCACGCCAACGGAGATGTGGACGTCCAGGTTCAATCCGTTTCAGGTGCGGTGTTAGCCAGTTCCACGTCGACTACCAACAACGAATCGCTGACGTTGAACGTCCAGCGAGATACGGTTTACCTGATCAGAGTCTTCGGCAAGCCGGGTGCGACCAACGGTTCGTATTCGATTTCCGTGACGACGCCCGAAGCTGCGCCGCCTGTGGCCAATCCCGATCGCGCTACGTTTAGTGGCTCCGCGGCGCGGATCATCATTGACGCCAGGGCCAACGACACGGACCGCGATGGGGTGTCTTCGCGGCTGACGCCTGTGCTGGCCGACGGTACGTCGTCGGCGTTTAGCTTGACCACCGCGGGAACAGTCGCCTTTCAGCCGATCGCGGGCCAATATGGAATGCAGCGGGCTACATACTGGGTCACCGATGACCAACAGTTGTCGTCAAATCCCAGCACCATCACCGTCTTCGTGATCGACTTCTCCAGTGACAACCCTTGGCAAAACGCGGGAGCTCCACTGGACGTCAACGGCGACGGCGTCACCAGTCCGTTGGACGCACTGCTGGTGATCAACGAATTGAATCAGCGTGACGCAAGAATGCTGCCAACCAGCGCGGTTGGTGCCGATCCACTCTTCGGCTACTTGGACGCGTCAGGAGACGGATTCATTTCTCCACTGGACGCTCTGCTGATCATCAATGGGCTCAACGGCGGTGGTGAAGGCGAAGCCGACGGACATGGGGTCGCTAATGACGCTGCTCTGGAACAACTGGCCGCCGCACATAGCTACCAACAGCTGGTGACCGAACGTCGTCGTACGGCTGAGGACTTGGCGCAGTTGGACACCGTATTGGCCACTGAGCGGCTGGTACCAGAGTTAATTCGGTAGCGCCTGCCCTAACGCGCCAACAATGCTCGGGCGCCCGCAGTCGCTTCGGCGCTCAAATTGCCTTGCAAGATCGTGATAGCTCGGCCGGCCAGCCCCACACGTTCTCCTTGAACGTCAACGCGAACTTGTCCGCCGCGAGGCGACGCTTGAAAACCAACCATCTCTGTCTTGCCCAGCTTCTTCGACCAGTATGGCCCTAGGCAACAATGCGCTGAGCCGGTGACCGGGTCTTCGTCCACACCGCATCGGGGCGCGAAGAAGCGAGATACAAAGTCGAACTGAGGATCGCTGCTGGTGCTGGTCACCATCACGCCGCGGACTTCCTGGTCGGCTAGTCGCCGAAA
>JANQOL010000728.1 GCA_028289675.1 Pirellulaceae bacterium | reverse complement strand
GCCACGGTCTGGCCATCGTTGCTACTGCGAGGATGCGTGTCGCAACGCCACTCGCCGGTGTATTCTGGCGGAGAACGAAAGCCACCCAGTTCTACTTTGCGTCCGGAAGGAACGTGAAACAAGTAGGGCTGTTGCTCGCGCGTTTTTCGATCGGGATACGTGTCGTTCAGAATCCATTCACCATCGGTTCCCGGAATGTACGTGTTGTGGCCGTTGCGAGTCATGATGCCATCGCCGACGATCTCGATGTCATCAGCCTGATCTTTGAACAGGTAGAACGCGTCCTTTCTGCCCTTGGGGCGGGTCCAGGCACAGACATGCTGCGCGTCTCGCCAAATGAAATGCGAGGTGTAGCCCGAGGGATCCAGGATGTAGCGCTCCGAACCATCCATGTTGACCGTAAACATCCGAGTCGTGAATCTCCCGCTAGGCTCGGCATTCGGACCAGAACCAGTACTGTCTCGCCAACGATGCAGCACGATGAATCGAGAGCTGTCGGGGTTTACCAGTAAGTGATTGAAGTAGTTCCACTTGTCCGCCAACGACTGCCCCTGGTATGGAATCCGTGCTGCGTCGGCCAGTGAGAAGACAAGTTCCGTCTCGCCGCTGTCCAGGTTCATTCTCCAGACTCCCGATTCGTCTGGGGCACGTTCGGTGTGACAGGCATCGGTCAGTCCCACGTAACCGTAGCCGGGGCGCATGCGTTGAATCCGCGAGAAGTCAGCGGTGATCGCCCATTTGCCGTCTGGGCTAAGGGCGTAAATGGGACGCGGTAGCGTTCGTAACTCACGTGTCTTCACGTCCATGATTCGACAAACGTGCTCGTCTCCTTGACGATCATTCCACACGACTTCGGACTTGGAACGAGGACGCCACTGGAGCATGCAACCTTGTTGCCAACCCCAAGATTGACTTGAACCCAATTCAATCCACTTGTCACCGGCGAGGGTATCGACCATGCCGACGCGAATCGTGTCATCGGCGCGCGGTGTACGTCCTTCAAAGTCGACTTGATTCGAGAGTACGTAACGGTTGCTCGGGTCGAACTCTAGTTTGTCGTAGTACCCGAACCAGTGATGCTGGGGGCCTCGAGTGATGGTTCGGACCGGCGGCAGATTCGCCGCGTTGCACCAAGCCAAATTGGCCAGCGTTGATGCGGTGGCTGCCGCACCGAGATTGGCTAAGGCCCTTCGGCGGGAGAATACTTCGGACATGAGTACTTCGTTTCAATAGGAGCGACAACACAGCGGTGCAGATCACGTCAAGGTGAGCCAGTTTAGCGTTTTCCTGGTGGGCTATGGATTCGATTTGGACACATGTCCAGGCAGTGCAAGCGCTCGGCCGAAGAGCAGGCTTCTAGATCGCCAAGAGAGAGATGGCCTCGCGGCTTTTCTGCCGAGAACCGTCCTGCGTATTGTTTGGTTTTTTTAAACATATGTCATCGAATTTGTGAATTTTCTTAAGGTGGTGCCGCTCCTACATTGCTTCTGACATGACATCTTGCCGGCCGAACATCGGGTGTACCGGGACTGTTCAATTTGCCTGGCCAAGATCTTTGCAGGAAAAGAGATTAGGGGAGCAGAGCATGCGAGGTTTGGTATTGGGGGCATTGTTTGGGATCTGTCTCGTTGGTGCCACGCAAAAAGACGCTTACGGAAACAATGTGTCCGTGCAAGTCCTGTCAGATGGTACCGTAGCCGTAGTTGGAGATGGCCAGGCGAATGAGATTTTCGTTCGCCAGAATACTCTGGGGGATCTAATTGTTGCGGGAAGAAATGGCACCACCGTAAATGGAAACGCCTCTGCAAGGATTACGGCCAGCTTCGTGGACGTTGACATTCAGCTTGGGGCAGGGAACGATCGGGTGCTGTTTGCTGACTTAAATCTTCCGCGAGATCTCGACGTCGATTTAGGTCCCGGTGACAACCGGTTCCTGGGGACCATCCGACCGAGCATGCTGTCCGGTGATCTCGACATCGACGGCGGCAACGGTCTGGATATCGTGAGGTTGAGGAGTTGGATTGTTGGAGGAGATGTTGACATCGCTACGAATCAAGGTCGTTCCAACATTCTCATCGACGATGTCTGGGTAGCGTTCTCTTTCGATATCCTTGGCGGAAATACGCTCGACCGAGTCGAAGTGCGAAACTCGGATGTCGACGGGGATCTCGACGTTGAGACGTTTACAGGTCGTGATTTCGTGACAGTTTCCAACACCGAGGTCGGAGATCTCAGTGTCTTGACTGGCAACGCCCGCGATGACGTCACGCTCAGCGAGGTGACGAGTTTACAAGATATTGAACTGATCACCGGAAACGCAAACGACCTGATTGTCGCCAGCAACGTTTCCGCGAATCGTGACTTCGAAGCGCTGCTTGGAAATGCCAATGATACTTTTGACGGCAACATGGTTTTGGCAGGACGGGAACTGTTTGTTTCCGGCGGAAGCGGACTACAAGACACCCTGATCGCGAACAATGTCGTTGGTCTCGAAGAAACAGAAATTGTTGGATTCGAGCTCTAGATCTGACCTCGCGTGGTATCCACTGGCACTACCGGCCCGATTCTGCCCGGCAGTGCCAACTGGACCAATGAGTGGCCTAGACGACCGTCGTGGAGGCGGCTGAGTGCCTGCCCATCATTGGCACTAGACTACCTTTCTTTCGCCACGTTGCCGCTGGCAGGCAAGCGCGCAGCGGCTTAAACTGCAAGGCCGCAGTTCTTTGGCCCGGAAGTAAGGGAAAAATGATGCCGTATTCGTGTCGCTTGGTAGCGCTCTCATTGCACCTGATCACATTGATGGCATCGGTCTCGGTTGGCCAAGCTGAGATTCGGCAAGTTAAGCAATGGCATCCACTGGAGGTCGCATTCAATGGGCCAGCGACTTGCGAGCAAGCTGCGGACAACCCGTTCACGAACTATCGGTTGTTGGTGGAGTTTAAGGGACAGTCCGGCCAAGCCGCCGATCAATCCGTCCTCGTTCGCGGCTTCTACGCGGCCGACGGAAATGCGGCAGAGACCAGTGCCGATGCGGGGAATGTCTGGAAAGTCGTGTTCGCGCCCGATCTCGTCGGCAAGTGGACCTACCACGCCAAATTGAGCTACGGTCGTGATATCGCCTTGGATCCCAATCCTTCGACGGGCACACCGGTGCCCTTGCGTGTCGCAGACGGTAGTTTTGAAGTCCTGCCTGCGGTCAGCGACGAGTCGACGCCAGCGGTTCGTGATTTTCGGCAGCGAGGGCGCATTGTCGTTGAAGGCCATCACTTTCGGTTTGCCAATCAAGGGCCTTACTGGCTCAAAGGCGGCACAGACAGTCCCGAGAATTTGTTGGCCTACGAGGACTTCGACGGCACCTTCCGTGTCTCGGCGGAAGCTTCCGATGGGGAGGCGCAGGCTTCGGAAGAGTTGCATCGCTACCAACCGCATGTCGGTGACTGGCGCTCAGGCGATCCGGTTTGGCAAGGCGGGCGAGGCAAAGGACTGATCGGTGGCATCAATTACCTAGCATCCCAAGGAATGAACTCGGCGTATTTCCTGACCATGAACATCGGCGGGGATGGCAAGGACGTATGGCCCTTTGTCCAGCCTGACAACTTCGAACGCTTTGATTGCAGCAAGCTCGATCAGTGGGAAATCGTTTTTCGCCACATGCAGCGTCAAGGCTTACTGATGCACGTGGTGACTCAAGAGACCGAGAACGAGACACTATTCGATGGCGGCGATACGGGCCGCATCCGCCAGCTATATCTTCTGGAGTTGATTGCGCGATTTGCACACCATCCTGCCTTGGTATGGAACTTAGGCGAAGAGAATGGACCGGCTCATTGGACGCCAGTTGGGCAGACAACTGCCCAGCGGCAAGCCATGGCCGCGTTTGTCAAGAGGCGTGATCCATACGGGCATCCAGTTGTCATTCATTCGCACGCAACTCCGCAGTCGAAAGATGAACTGTTGACCGGGATGCTCGGCAATCCGCATTTGGATGGCATTGGGTTCCAAGTTGCCGAACGGAAGCAAGTCCATAGTGAGATCATTCGTTGGCATCGCCTGTCATCTCAGGCCGGTAAGCAATGGTTGATCGGGATGGACGAGATTGGCCAGTGGCACACGGGTGTCAAGCCCGATGCAGATGACCCCCAGCATGACACGATTCGCCGTTACGTGCTGTGGGGCGGGCTGATGGCCGGGGCAGCAGGCGTAGAGTGGTACTTTGGAGCCAAGTACCCGTCCAACGATCTGACCTGCGATGACTGGCGCACGCGCGCTCGGCTGTGGCAGCTAACGCGGCAAGCGTTGGACTTCTTCCGGCAGATTCCCTATTGGGAGATGCGGCCAGAACAGAAGTTGTTGAAAAACTCCGAAGGCTACTGCCTGGCGCAACTCGGCAAGACGTATGCCATTTATCTGCCAGACACGGATGACAAAGCTCGGGTGGCGTTGGATCTGACAGAAGCCGGCGGCCAGTTCCGTTGCCAGTGGTTCGACCCACTGCAGGGCGGCCCATTGCAGTCTGGCGCGCGTACTCAGCTGAGTGGTGGCCGAGTCCAGGAATTGGGCCAGCCGCCACACCATCCAGAGCAGGACTGGGTGGTTCTGGTGCGCCAACA
>JANQOL010000700.1 GCA_028289675.1 Pirellulaceae bacterium | reverse complement strand
GGCTCCACACGCCATCACGAAAGAGGCTGACCACGGCATCCGGGATTTCGTCTCCGTTCAGATCAGCGACTCGGACTTGACTGGAACGCGGCAGGTTGTCCGCCAGCAAGCGAGCGGTGAAGCTCTGTTGGCCATCATTTTCGAGCCAGTACAGCGCTTGCTCGCTGGATACTCCGACGACCAAATCCGCATCGCCATCGGAGTCCCAATCGGTCAGCTGGGGGCTGTTTACTCCCGACAATACGTCTTCGCTGATGACCCGCAGGCCGAAGCTGCCCCCTTCGTTCTCCAGCCACGAGACGCCGCCGTTGGAGAACTCGTTGGTCAACGCTATGTCTTCGTCACCATCGCCGTCGATGTCGCCAAAATCCATCTCATGGAACAGGCCCGTTCCAATCCGTGCCTTGGAAAAACTAAGTCCGCCCGCGTGTTGGTACACGCTGATGGCGCCACTGGCCGCGGCGACAATATCCAAGTCGCCATCTTGATCTATGTCTCCGACTCCCATACTCGACACGGAATCCTCATCGAGCACATGTTTGATAAACGCTCCGCCGGTATTTTCATACAGTGTCAGATCGCGGGAATCGAATAGTAGATCCAGGTCGCCGTCGCCATCCAAGTCCGACGCAATCATCTCGCTGCCAGTCAATTGAACGTCATCTGCGATTGGATGCGTCGTGAATTGACCACTACCATCGTTCTCTTGCCAGACTAGTTGTCCGTCGAAGCCAAGTACGAACAGATCCACGTCGCCATCAGCGTCGACGTCATCGCTTTCAATTCGGTATGCGCCGACAACCGTGCCCGTAGTTTGCGCGGCTGCGAAACTGCCGGCCGTAGCGAGAGGAGGCAGCAGTTCGACGACGTGATCTTCGACTTCCCCATCCGCCGCATGCAGAAAGTGGCCCAGGTTGCCAGCCGAGCTCACACGGAATCGAGCTTGAGTGGAGCCGGACACCGCCCACTCCGGCACATCGACGGCCAGTTCGTTCACACCAGGTTGTACCGGAAGGTTGTTGGCGATCTGATCGCGCTGGCCACTCCACGTGCCATCCGCTTCGAAGTCAATCCAGGCATCTAGGCGAGCTCCAGCCGGAGCGTGATCCAACGTGATTGTGACCGTGCCGTTTGGCTGACCGACGCGCAGTTCGCCGAAGACGACTCCGTCTTCGTCGTCCAACGCGGATAGATCATCTCCATCGGCCATCTCCGAACGCAATACGTCGGATTCCGCGTCACGCAAATTTCCTAGGCGAGGACCGACCGTGGTGTGGCTAGCCCATTCGATGTAACTGGCATTCAGACTGGCCAGCGCGGTGTCCTGGGGTTTGGAAAAAGTGCCTGGGCCGCTATTGGCGAAACCGGCTAACAGAATCTGACCGTTGGGTTCAACATGGATCGTGCTAGCGAGTTCGCCATGCTCGCTCATATCAATTTGAACGACACCTTGATCTCCAAATGTCAAGTCGATGCCGCCAAGCGATCCAAACCGCGCGACTCCAAAACTGCCCAAGGACGCCAAGATGCCACCCAGTGGATCTCTCGCCAGCTGCGTGAGACTGGACCAAGCCACTCCATCGGGCGCGTCGACTCTGCCCTGGTTTCCAAATCCCGGATCCACCAATCCCTCAGAATCCAAGCCGACCAGGACTGTGTCGCTGTTGCCGCCAGGTCCGCTGGCCGCCACGATGCGCCCGTCCGGCAGCTGAAGAAGATGTCGGATGTTGTCGGTCGGAAACACGCCGATATGGAACGTAAATGTATTCTGGCCGTTATTCGCGTAGCTTAGATCTGGAGAGCCATCACTGAGATATCTGGCCAGTGCGTAAATGCCCGTTGACGAGCCGGCGCTCCCCGTTCGACCTCCCGCCAGAATCTTGCCGTCTGGTAAGACGATCATCGTGCTCAACTGATCCGAAGGCTCGTTATCGTTGGGCCTGACGAAATTCGTAATCGTGACGCCGTCCGTTCCAAAGCCTACGTCCTGGCTCCCGTCCGCGTTAAACCGGGTGATGAACCAATCACGATTAATGCCGACGCGATGCTCGCCGGCCACCAGTACTTTGCCATCGGGCTGCACCACCATGGTTTTGACGGTGACGCTACCTCCGGTGGCCATGCTGGCCGTACCCGCATCGCCGAACGTGGTGTCTATCGAACCGTCCGCGTTGAGTCGCGTTAACTGAGCGACGGATTGGCCGTCAAATCCTGTGGAAGCTAACAAGATCTTGCCATCGGGGAGCACATGGAGACCACGCGCGTCGAAAGCAAAACTCAAATAAACTTGTCCATCGGTGCCAAAGTCGGTATCCGGAGTACCGCCGGGCCAGAGCCGCCGCGCCGTCAGACGTCCTACTGGCCCTTCGCCCAGCAACACGATCTTGCCATCGGGTTGGACTGCAATGTGTTGAATCTCGTCGCGATCATCGCCCCAGTCGACGATGTATTTGCCATCGTCGGCAAAACCCGTGGTCAACTGATTGGGGTGCTGCCGCAGACCGATGCTATACGGTAGAGCGGCGTCTCCCCAATCACGTCCGTCATCGTCCTGAGTCACCGCCTGCACAATCTGGTCTGCGACCATATCGTAGGCGTCATCGGATTGGGCGTCGTCAACACTGAATACCACCTGCGAAATCTGATCGCCGTCGATGTCCGTGTCGTCGACCGCACGGATCGTCACCGATTGCGGTACGTTCCAGTTACTAGCCGTGAACACCAATACCGCGGGTTCCACCTGAACTTCGCTCGTGTCCGACGAACTTACGTTTAGGACCACATCGCTAGCCGGAGCGACGTCCAGCACCGCGGACAAAGTATCGCTCGTATCGGGTTCCGCGACGATCGATACGTCGTCTGTTTGGGAGACGGTCACGCCCGCCAATAGCCGTCGGCACTCCAAACGCTGAAAACCAATTCTGCGCCTGCGCGCACGACGTCGTAGGGACTTTAGGGACTGGCGTCGACGAACACGCCGGTCTCGGGGGCAGGGAAAGAGACTCATAGGTGGTTAGCAAGCGGATAGGTCAGGCGGGCTGAAGCCAGGAATTGCTCGGTGCCTGAGGAGGAGTGCGGCAGCCAGCCGGGGCAACGAAAATCGGAGCGTTGTATCCTAACGAGCCTTGATTTACAGGTCAATTTTTCGGGCCATTTGCCGGCTCAAAAAATCTCGGGCAACGAGTATCAGCGTGGCGTTTCCGGCGCCGCAGCCGAAGAAGGACTGGCAGCGTTTATCGTTTGTTTGATTGTTGTTGAGTATTTGGCCCCTCCGCCCTCTGTGACCCTGCCCACTCGCGCGACTTGCGCGCCGCTCCATCGCTTCCAACCGACGTTACGCAACCACTAACTAATTTGTGAATCAGAGCTATTTCCCAAGCGCTCGAATGTCCATCTTCTCAGCAATTTCACAGGTGGTTTTCCTCCGCAAAACAGACATTCGGATAAAACCGGAAGACGTGTTCTTGAGTGGACCAAACGTGTCTATTGCCTGCATAAACTCAGTGTTATGGTTGGCTTCAACGGAATCGTGCAGAGCCACCGGTTGCATCTACCGAGTACCTATCCGATCACATTTCAGCGGATAGATCGGAGCACGTACCCAACCGGTGAGCACTACTGTTCGTTGAGTCCAAGACGTACGCCCAGCTCGCGAGTCGTTGGTCTTTCGCGCGGACGATTTGCGAGCGTTTTTGGTAACCATTTCAGAGATGGTGCGAGTCAAGCGCCCGCGAGGCTCGTACTCGTTGTGGAGGACGAATCATGTCGACAACACTTATTCCTTCGTTGAAGAACACCATCGGCACCAGCGGCCAAGCGATCGAGACGGCTGGCTACTATGTTGCGGGAGACTGCGAACCGCTGACCTACCGTTGGGACGATCAGTCGACCGAAGTCGACAACGGTGTCGATGCCGCGCATCCGGGCACTGTTATTCAACCGACCAATCATTCCGGCGCCGGACGCTGGCTTGCCGACCGCCCAGAACGCGTGAACGCCCGCTGGTTTGGAGCCAAGGGTGACGGCGCTCAGAACGACCAACCTTACTTGCAACAAGCGATCAATCAGTCCATCGATCGCGCGGATCTATGGCCCTCGGATGTCTTCATCCCCGCCGGGAACTACAAATTGGACTCGGCCCTGCTGTGCAAGAAGCATACTGGCGACTTCGTGCCGCGTTCGTTTTCGCTCCGTTTGCGGGGTGAGGGCGGATTTCCGTATGGAGACGATGTGGGTGCGATCACCAAATTGGTCTGCACGTTTAACGACACGTTTGCCATCGGCGTGCAGAACGGTAAGGGGATTCGGATCGAGAAGCTGTTTATCCTGGGCGAGAATCCAATCGTCCTCGGCAATGCCTACCAAGCTTTCTCGCGACCTGTTTCCGATTATGTGATCAATGGTTGTCGCACCAACCGCTATTCGCCATACAGCGGGATCGTCATCGATCCCTTTGGTGCTGGTGGTGGAGTCGCCACCGGCAATCGCTACCCGGGTTTCGATAGTCACTATCCAACCGGCCAAGGAGGTGGCGGCAGTACGGACGTCCAGATCGAGGAATGCCGCATCCATGCCTTTGTGTGCAACATTTGCGTGACGCCCAATGGAGTGACGCAAAACGCCGAGCAGATTGACATTCGCCGCTGCCGGCTGGAACAGTGCCAAGTGGCGGTGGCCATCTGCCAGTCTCAATCGCGCTCGGTTCGCATCGTCGACTTCACTTGTTGGGGGAACTGCCTGTACTTCATCAATGGATCCAAATACGGCGCGGGCAGCGGAACGGTGCCCTATATCAGCGGCGGCAATATTGCAGGCCACTTGAAGTATCTGTTCGACAGCGGCGCCAGCGTTTCGTCTGTCGACATCAGCCAACTGTTCTGCGAGTCGATCTACTCACTGGGACGCGTCACCGCGGAGACCACGACCTTGGCCGGGTGCATGCTCAAGTGGAGCGCACCCTCGACGGACTTCCAAACTCCGACAACATTTCTGCATAGCACCAAACAAGTGAACTTTGTGGGTTGTACGCTCATTCAATCTGCCAATCCGCCGAATTCCAAGCCGCTGCTGTTCGATGTCACCCGGCTGCGCTTCTACGGCTGTACGTTTGACGTGCCGCCACAAAATCGAACTCCGGTTCCCGAGGATATCTACCATGACAATTCGATCTTCCGGCACCTGAACGGCAGCGCCGACGGTGCAGGAGATGGCTACACCACCGGTGGTCAACGATTGTCGACGTTGTACGGCAACAAGAATGGCCAGCCTCTGGCACCGGGACAAGAGTTGGCGTTTCCGTCCAGCGGCTACTACAGTTTGCACTATCGCAACACCAGCGTTGTGCCGCGGGTAGAGCACGTCGAAGGAGCGAATGTCGTGCTGACAGTAGACGCCTATCAGAACGGTACGTTTGTGACGAATTTCCCAGAACGCTGGAGTACCGATCGTGGTGCGACTCCAGTTGTCATCTGGAGTTTCGTGACTGACGAGTTTGGGCGACAGGTTTATCCGAGTGCCAGTGTTTCGAGCGTCAATGGGAACGTGGTCACGTTAGGCAATTTGCCGCCTAGCCTGACCAGCGGCACCTACCAGGTCAACATTGTGCAGCCCTATCGCTGGCACGAGCCGACGTTGGGAGACGTGGAGGCAGGCAGTAATGTGATCCGCAACGTGAAGTCTTTTTCCAGTGTTTCGTTGGCTTGGCTATCCGGAGCGGCCATCAGCGGCCAAGGCATTCCGGTCGGGTCGTTTGTCGTTTCCAGCGACAATGCGGCCAAAACCATTACGATCAATCAGAACGCTTCACTAACAAAGGCGAACGTCGACCTGTTTGATGCCCCCATGAGAGTAGAGGCTGCTTCCACGGCGCCACCGACCACGCTCGGCTGGACTAAAGGCGCGATCGTTCAAGATTCGACGGGAGAAACCGGTGGCTGGCAATGTGTGCGTTCAGGCGTGTTTGGCACCAGTCAGGAACCGCTCTTCCAGCCGCTGGGATTGGTTCCCCATGCCGTGCAGAACTTGGATGTGCTCTCCGGCGCAGTCGCCCTGCAAGGTGGACTGGAACGCGTTTCGGTGGACACAGAAGGCGCACTGCCCACAGACGATCTGGACACCATTCAAGGTGGCGTTGCCAACCAAACTCTACTGCTGCGAGCCAACCACTCGCAGCGTACGGTGACGTTGAAAGATGGCGTTGGCAATCTCCGGTTGCAGGGAGATTTTCCATTGAGCAGTTCCAACGACACGATGCAACTGTGGTTCGACGGCGCCAACTGGCTGGAGTTGACTCGCTCCACCAACGGTTAACCGTCTTGCGAAAGCCTGTTCGTTGATCCGCTGGAGTCCAGGCTTTAGCCGCTTTTTGGAGTGCAGCGCCAGCTGCCCACGAGATTCTCAGATACTGTGAGCGGCCAGCGTGCACTCCAACTTGCCTGCGTCCGCGCTACGCAGCACCTTTTAAGAGCGTTCTCCCAGGCTACACGAACATCGGAACTGCACTCTTTGTAGCCGGCGAAAACCAAAAGTAAGAATGCACTAGCTACCAGTCGGACGCTTTCTGAACCGCAGCAAGTAGTTCTCTTGGAAGGCTGGAACGTTAATTTCTTGTTCCAGCACGAAACCGGCTTTTTC
>JANQOL010000683.1 GCA_028289675.1 Pirellulaceae bacterium | reverse complement strand
GGTTTCCGGCTTCCTCTTCCACTTGTGCTCGACGAAACATGTGCTCGCTGGATCGAGGATTCAACCTCACCAGGGCATCGCCGGCCAACCGAGCTTGCGGGACGTCGCCAGCTGCCATCGAAACGGCCAGTAACTTCCGGTACTGGGCCGCCTCCGTGCCCTTCGATATCCGCGATCCGGCTGCTGACGCGGCCAGTAGCCCCACGCCGACCAAAACCGCAGGCAGCGCCAGCACCAGCGGCACGTAAGGCCGCGACAAGAACCAACGCCAAGTAAATAGGCCCAACCAAATGAACCACCACATTGGGTTCAGCAGCGTTGCTCGCGACGGCCAAGAACGCACCAGTATCTGGCCGTCTTTTTGGGGAATCGAGTAGTCTTCGCCGCGGTAGCTCATCAACGAGGAGACGAAATCCGCACCGCTTCCAAACAGCTTCTGGAGCAGCGCGCCCGGTCCCCAGTGAAACCACCAAGCCCTGGCTTTGCGTACGGGCCGCATCAGGAAGTCTCCAACGGCCACCGATGATTTCCGGAGGCGACGTCCGAACGATGGTCCCTTGCGCGAGGAGCGCTTGTGCGAACTCTTGTGCCGCAAGGGTTCGGGCGGAGGTTCGTGTTGAGTCGTCTTGTTCACCTGGAGTTTTCCTGCCTGAGATACCTGCTGGATCAGGAGTTTCTAACGTGATGCAAAATCGCGCAGCAGCACTTTGAACAACTTGGCGTACTCAGCCGCCAACACTTGACGCGTCGCATCGCTCGGTTCTTGTTCGAGCACGGAAGCCGAGTGAACCATCACGCAGCGCGGATCCTCCGGACGCGCTGGAACGGGTTGTCCCTCAACATTGATTCCTGAAAAAAAGAGTACCACGAACTGCTCATCGCGACTAAAGACGGCGGTCGAAAACGCGGGATTGCCCGCGGAATCGCCAACGGTACTGACCGGTGCGACTTCCAACCAACCTTGTGCCAAGTAGATCGCGGGCAATTCCCTCCATCGCTGGGGTCGGTGTGTAACCACCAATTCGGAAGTGCGCGACGGCAAGTACTGCGTCCACACTTGAGCCTGCATGCCCCATTCAGGACGTACCAGCGAGGTTACGTATTGGTAGTCCGTTAGATCTTCATGACTCCACACGGGCGCCAGTGCGTCTGCGGCGGGCTGCCAATTCACCGTCGCGTCCGCCTCCGTGGCTCGAGCCAAAGCTGCCGGGACACGAGCCGCTTGAGCGATGCCGGCCAGCAGGACCAGTCCCACGACGGCGCCGGCAACCAGCTTGGCCGAATGACCGGCCGGACCAGCAGAATCTTGAGCTTTGGGCATCTGCCAACCGAACAGTCGATTCCAGACCATCACCAACGGATTGGCCTGCCGCGCATCTTCCGAACCATCAGCGATCAGAGCCGTGGCACCCCGCATGGCTCGCTCGGCGCTGGCAAATAGCCCCCACACGACGAAGCCCCACACCGAGTAAACTGCCAACCAGTTTTCTCCATAGTCGGCATTCCGGCTCTTCAGAAAGGCGATAGACAAGATGACGCCACAATGAAATACAAAACAGGCCGCCCAGCCGGAAAACCAATTGAACACTACTATCGCCCAACTGCGGCGAAAGACACTACTGTGTAGCATGGCCAACGCCGAAAACAATGGCCACCCTGCAATGCCACTGAGCATCAAATCCGGGTAAAGCCTCAATCCGGGTAGCGAGATCGCGGCGTGCTGCTGAACATGAGGAATCTCTAACAGACGCATCACGTTGCAGCACAGGTCGGCAATCCAGCCAGCACCCTGGACTTGCAACCATTCGTACCCACCCAGCGGAGGCCTGACCACGGAAAACACCAGTGGCCACAAAAACACCAACGAAGCGTCTCGCCCTCGGTCACCGTGGGACGCCAAGAAACCGCCCAACGTCAGTGCAAGGCCTGCCACCGCGAACCACCGGAAGTCGGCAACTGCCGCCGCCAAGCTGAGCAGCAAACCGGCAACCACTAGCCAAGCGGCGGGGCCAGAGGTGGGGACGCGGGCTCGGAAGTCCCACTTGGCAAGCAACCCAAGGACAAAAATCGTTACTGCAGCCAGTGGCAGCCATGCATAACCTGGATACTTGACTAGCTGACGAAAATATCCGGCCAGCATCGGTGCCTGGATAGCGAAGATGGCAATCCAAACTGGAATGGCAAACTTCTGTAGCATGAACGGGACCTGTGCAAGCCGCAGGGAGGATTACGGTGTGGCAACGGAATCGCCGATCCAACGAGACGCTAAGCTCGACCGTATCGCGCCCTGGAAGGAGACCGAAATAGACCAGCGTTCAATGTAGTCCCCCGATGAACAAATCGGTTTAGATTTGCATTGATCGGCTTGAACAAAGGCTCAATCTGGGGCAAAAGATAGCGTCCGTATCGGTTCTGACAACTACGGCGAATAGCCGGGATCACCTTCAATCGTCAGCAGCCCTAGCGCTGGCAAAGTCCGTCGATGAAGTGGTTGCCTGAACGCTCGGAAACTTCACTACAAGATGCAAGAAATGCACTCCACGTTGGCGACTCAACCTTGGAACGTAACGAAAAAACGGTGCCCATCAGGACACCGTTTTCGTCAATTTCGAAGTTTGCTTGACCGCGAAGCAGTTACGCTCGACGCCGACGCCAGCCTGCAACACCTGCGACCAGACCAACCATAAGTGCAGCCGCACTAGGTTCAGGAATAGTCTCGATCGTACCGGTGTATTGGCCACTGCCATTCGCAAAGTCGGTCAGGACTGCTTGAACCGGAATGCTATAAAACTCACCCAAGTTGGCTTGATTGATCGTCGCGTCGGTAATCACGTCGCCAATGACTTCGAACGCCAGCGTACCGAGCGCGTCACCTCCAAGTAGCACATTGTACTCTGCGGAATCCATGGCTCCGTTCTCAGTCAATGTCACTGTACCGCCAGTAACGGTGATAGTTGAGCCAGCTGAATCCGTGTAGAACCCACCTGTGATGGCTCCAGTCCCGTCGGTGATGTTCAGGTGACCGTTAAAGGTGATAGCAGCGATTGGGCCCACCGAGCCAGCATAGACTCCAGTTCCAGGTGCACCAAAGGTCTTGGTGTCAAAACTACCTTGGAACCCGACAACTGCCGCTTGAGCGCTGACACAGCACAGTGTCATTGCCATGGCCAAGCCTAAAACCATCTTACGCATGCTGAATCTCCAATGGAATCACGGGATTTCCCGGATGAAAAGTCAATTTGAGTGGCCAGTATTATCGGGAAAGACAATCGTGTCAACGAATCTGACAGGAATTCGCAAAATTACCCAAACTTTCGATTCTTCCCAATCATTTCGCCCTGGAACGCAGCCGAAATGGCGTCAAAAAGCGGCCAGCTACTGTGCCGACAACTGCCTTTGAATCTGGGCGAGGGCCTGATCCAGCAGCTGCTGGAGATCCGATTCGGTGGCCTGCGTGGAAAATACTTGGATTTGATAGGCTTCCGCCTCAAATACGCTGGCTCGCAAACGCGGCGACAATCGGTTCTTGATGCGGTGAAACATGGACGAGAAGAGATCCCAGTCGCCCGGTGCGGCCACCAATTCGCCGGTTTGCCCAACCATCAAGAACATCAACACGCCCTCCACGTCCTTGACCATTCGTGCCCGCACGCCCGCTGAACCCTGGATCTGGCCGTATTCGAACAGTTCCCTGGATCCGCATTTCCAGCCCCGGCCCTCGTAGCAACGA
>JANQOL010000669.1 GCA_028289675.1 Pirellulaceae bacterium | reverse complement strand
CGCAAGCTGGCGGTCGAGGATGTTGAACGCTTGGTGAAGGAGGAAAACGCCATCGTGCTCGACACTCGAGATGCCGGCGACTTTGCCGCGGGCTTGATCCCCGGCTCCTACAATATTGGCCTCAGTGGCAAGTTTGCCAGTTGGGTTGGTGTCGTCTTTCGCGATGTCAAGCAACCTCTGGTGCTTGTCAATGCTCCCGGGACCGAAGAAGAAGCCGCCATTCGCTTGGCTCGTATTGGGTTCGATCACACGTTCGGCTACTTGGAGGGAGGCGTTGAAGCCTGGAAGAGAGCGGAACGCGACTTGGAAAAGATCGATTCGGTCACCGCTGCAGAACTTGCCGACGTTTCCTCTCCGAAGATCTACGACGTTCGAAAACAAAGTGAATACGATAGCCAGCACGTGGTCGACGCATTGAATCTGCCGCTCGATTATTGGTGGGAACAAACGGAGAAAATGACTCCTGATGGCACTGTCTACGTACATTGTGCGGGCGGTTATCGTTCCATGGTCTTTGCCTCCATCATGCGTGCTAAAGGCTTCAAGAACCTCGTCAACGTGGCGGGCGGTTTCAAGGCCATCCAGGAATCCGGGGAGTTCGAGCTGTCTGAGTTCGTCTGCCCAACGACGATGCTCTAGGCCACCCACCACTTCGTTGCTGAAGCCGACTCGCGTCCCCAGATGTGGTCGCGGCCGGGAGGTCATTGAATTGACTCTATGCAGTTTTGAAGTTGCCGCAATTGACTTCGCCAGAAGCGCGAAAACGCTGAAGAGACAACTATAGGGGCGACGTCTTGTCGCAGACGTGCTGGAAGACGAAGTGTTGCACTACACGACCAACACTCCAAGCGACACAATGGACGGTGGCGATTGCCGTCGCGCATCAATTCGAAACCCGGCGATCCGATACGCCGGCAATCGAAACGTCCGTCAGCTTACGAACCAAAGCTACATGCCAGCTCTCAATGGCGGCGTGAGTCTGCTGGCGCTATTTACGCAAACTCCGGCGCCCGGTAGCCACTTTTTCGTTGCGACCTGGACGTCGTGGAAGGGCGGTTTCGTAGCGAGAGCTGGTCACGGCTAACGAACCAAAGACGGGGAGACCACTCAGTCAGCATGAATCACGCGTACCGACAGGTCGAGACCACGAGATCGAACCAGCATATCGACGAGATGATCCCATGAAGACGATTGAAATTGCTGGCATGCACTGTCAATCTTGCGTCTCGAAGATTGAAACGGCGCTAAAGCGTGTTGAGGGTGTGCGCAGCGCTACGGTCACCTTGGAACCGCCACGCGCGGTCATTTCCGGCGATGATGTCGACAAAGATCAACTTGCAGAGGCCATTCAGGGTGCTGGCGATTATTCCGTTCAAGGCCCTGTTGGAGGAATGTTGCCACCATCCAGCCAGGTGACGCAGCCGACCACTGTCACGACGTACTACCCATTGATTCTTGTCCTGGCGTTTGTCATTGCGGGCGCATCAGTTTTGCAGCTTCGCAATGCTGCTTGGGACTGGTCGCTGTTGATGAGCGACTTCATGGGTGGCTTCTTTGTCGTGTTTGGCTTCTTTAAGTTGCTGGACATTCGCGGCTTTGCCACCGCGTACAGTAGTTACGACTTGGTCGCACAAAAATGGCATTTTTACGGCCTGGTTTATCCGTTCATCGAGGTTGCTCTTGGGGCCGCCTATCTGCTCAGATTCCAGCCACTTTGGACGAACGTCTTTACGTTGGTGCTGATGTTGGTCGGAACAGCAGGAGTCGTCAGAGCTTTACTGATCAAAAAGCAGATTCGCTGCGCCTGCCTGGGAACAGTTTTCAACTTGCCCATGTCAACGGTGACCATCATCGAGGACGCTGGGATGGCTGTGATGGCATTGGCCATGATCGTGCGAAGTTGATTGATTGGACGAGAATCACGTCGAGTACGCACATTCAACTCAACGGGTCTTTAAGTCGAGCGGACGACAGAGCTTAGAACCGCAGGAAGAGCATGGAACTGGACACCGTATTTTTGTCACGCATTCAATTCGCGCTGACCATCATGTTTCATTACCTGTTCCCGCCACTGACGATTGGCATGGGAATCGTACTGGTGTATCTCGGTGGCATGTATCTTTGGACGCGAGACGCAGCGTATCAGCAAGCTCAAAAATTTTGGACCAAAGTTTTTGGACTGAACTTTGCCATTGGTGTCGCGTCTGGGATCGTGATGGAGTTTCAATTCGGAACGAATTGGGCAACCTATTCACGCTTCGTCGGTGATGTATTCGGCTCGGCGTTGGCGGCTGAGGGCATCTTTGCGTTCTTTCTTGAATCCGGCTTTCTCGCGGTCCTGATTTTTGGTTGGAACCGAGTTGGACCCAAGATGCATTTCTTTTCGACTTGCATGGTCGCCCTGGGAAGCATTTTCTCTAGCGTTTGGATCGTCGTCGCCAACTCGTGGCAACAGACACCCGCTGGCAGCGAGATTGTGCCGATGACACGGCAAGTTTTGCGAGAAGACGGTAGTCCGCTGCGCAATGCGGCTGGCGAGATCGTCGTCGAGCCCTGGTACATCGACGGAGTACCGGTCATGCGCGCTGAGGTGACGGACTTCTGGGCCATGGTCTTGAATCCTTCCACCGCGCATCGCCTGACACACGTGTTGCTCGGGTGCTTTGTCATGGGAGCGTTCTTCATACTCAGCATTTGTGCCTGGTACATTCTGAAGAACAAGCACGTTGACTTTGCTAAACGCAGTTTCGTTGGAGCGTTGATGTTGGCGACGGTCAGCAGTATTGCCATTGCCGTCACAGGACATCGTCAAGCGCAGAACGTGTACGAGCATCAACCGGCAAAGCTGGCAACCTTTGAAGGACACTTTGAGAGCGAAGGCCCTGCGGATCTCACGCTGTTTGGCATTCCTGACGCGGACGCCGAAACGGTGTACTTGAAAGTTGCGATTCCAGGCGGACTCAGCTTCATGGTCCATGACGATACCAGCTTCAAGGAGCCAGTAATTGGGCTCGACAAAATTCGCCCGGAGGATCGGCCGCCGATTTGGATACCCTTTCTGGCTTGGCGAATGATGGTCGGAGCTGGCACATTTTTCATTGCCCTGACCCTGACAAGCTGCTTCCTGCTGTGGCGCGGCACGTTGTTCCAATACCGCTGGATCATGTGGACCTTCGTATTCAGCGTGTTGGTGGCGGTGGTCGCCAATCAAGTTGGCTGGATCGCCGCCGAAGTAGGGCGTCAGCCTTGGATTGTGCATCCGGCGGTCGTGCGCAACGACTCCGGCGAACCGATCCTCGATGGCGAGGGGTTCATTCAGTACGAAAAAGTAAGCGTGACGATGCCGGATGGCTCGGAGATAACAAGGCACGCAGGCCTACGCACGGACGATGGTGTGAGCAAAGCAGTTGCGGCGGAGCACGTGGCAGCGTCAATTGTCATGTTTACTTTCATCTATCTGCTACTCGGAGCCGTATGGTTGTTTGTGCTGAATCGCAAGATTCAAGCTGGTCCCGAGCCGCCTGAAGACGGATTTGGCGAAAAGTCGTCCGGCAAGAGTTTTCTCGAAGTTGCGTCCGAGTTGCCGGAAGATCGGCGAATGGCCGAGGCGGGGATTTCTTCGGTCAAGCAAGATGCTTCCAGGGAGGCGTCATGATCACAGAATGCGTTTGTGACGCGTTTCCGCTCGCTCAATGGTTCGTCCCGGACTTCAGTCGTGAAACGCTCGCGCACATCTGGTTCTTGCTGTTAGCAGTCCTGTTGATTGGCTATGCGATCTTGGATGGCTTTGACCTTGGCGTGGGGATTCTCCACCCTTTTGTCACCAAAGACGACCACGAACGGCGCCTGGTGATGAACAGCATCGGTCCGCTCTGGGACGGTAATGAGGTCTGGCTTGTGACTTTTGGCGGAGCACTATTCGCGGCGTTTCCAGAAGCGTACGCGACGGTATTCAGTGCCTTTTACTTGCCGTTTATGTTGTTGCTGTGCGCCTTGATCCTGCGGGCGGTGAGCCTGGAGTTCCGCAGCAAAGTTTACTCGCCGGGATGGCGTAAGGTCTGGGACCTGCTGTTCTTCGCTGGGTCGACGCTGGCAACGCTTTTGTTTGGTGTTGCGGTTGGCAATATGATGCTGGGCATCTCTCTAGACGAGCACTACGAGTTCACCGGATCGGTGTTCGATCTTCTCAACCTCTACTCACTAGTCGTCGGAGTGCTGGGAGTGTCCGCTTTTGCCATGCATGGCAGCATCTATCTGTATCTGAAAACAGATGGTGATTTGCAACAGCGATTCCAACCGATCATGTGGCGAACCTATTTCGTGTTCGCTGCCCTCTACGTGGCTGTGTCCATATGGACTCCATTTGTTGCTCCGCATGCAGCGAACACGCTCAACGCGATGCCTGTTCTGTGGATTGTTCCCATCCTGAACGTCCTAGCCGTGTTGAACATCCCACGTGCAATTTACTTGGGCAAAGAGGGCTACGCGTTCTTCAGCAGTTCCTGCATGATCGCGGCGTTTGTGTTTCTGTTCCTCGTGGCGATGTTCCCCTTCCTGGTGCCCGCCAGCAACAATCCGGCCAACAGTTTGTCGATCGTCAATGCGGCCAGCAGTCAGACAACCCTCTCGATTATGTTGCTGATTGCCTTGCTAGGAATGCCCTGCGTACTGACATACACGGCCGTGATTTATTGGACGTTCCGCGGCAAAGTGAAGATTGATGAAACCAGTTACTAGGCGAACAAAAGCGGGTTCTCAAGTTGCGTTCGGGCCGCGTGCTCTGTCAAAACAAGTCAGCGCACTTGGCGACCACCGTTTCTCGGCAGGAGAGTCCCTTCTCCCGCAGCCCGCGATTCGTCATGTTCTTCCTTGGTCTGGCGGAAGTTGACTGCAGCGTGGAGAACAGAAAAGCAACCAAGAACTACATGCGCGCCAAAAGAACAGAGTAGCAATTCGATCGCCACGATGGATCGCGGTGCCGCGAAACGTGTGGCAAAAACAAGCCAACATGTCGAGGGCGTGTTGCTAACTCGCGTATCAGGGGAGACAATGGGAACTGTGAGGAACGGGCGCATTTCTTTCCGATGACCGCGCGCCGTGGTTGCTTTAATCCAACTTTTGATTCGAGACGGGAAACCGAAGCAGCGTCTTCTCTGGCTGTTGACCGCAACAGTTGGATTCGCACTGATTGGGTTCGTGGCTGCGCCCCTGGTTCCTCCCAGCTTACAAACTTCGACCGAGCGATTTCCTTGCGAAAACAGCCCGTGTGGCTGCTCAAACGCCGCTCATTGCTGGGACAAGTGTTGTTGTCTGAACGACTCTGAGAAGCTTCGATGGGCGGAGGAGAAT
>JANQOL010000667.1 GCA_028289675.1 Pirellulaceae bacterium | reverse complement strand
TCGTTGTGGCTACGTTGCTGGTTGCCATGCTGACATCGATATTAGGTCTGGGGTGGGGATTTGCTAAATCGCGTCACAGCTTAGAAATTGCCAACCGCGCCCGACGCCAGGTGAATCAACAAGCCAACACACTACGAGAGTCACTTGAGCAAACTCGAGCTGAGAAGCGTCGAGCCGATGAAACCACCGCCCGTCTAAGCAAGATGCTGACCCAGCAGTTGCTCCAATCCGCGTGGGAAAGCGCGCAAGATGGGAACTTGGTTTCCAGTGAGGAACTGTTGCAGCGAATCGATACTGAACAACGCGGTTTCGAATGGGAATTCGTTCAGCAAGTTGCCCGTCAATCCGCGCTGACCGAGCTGCGCGGTGCCCAGGCCGGTCCGCTACGCACGTTGGCAGTGCATCCCAGGTTGCCCAGAGTAGCCGCAATTACCACCGATTCGGTGCTGGAAATCTGGAGTGTGGATCAGCAGGTTTGCCAAGCTCGCCACCAGCTCCCGCGAAGAATCTACACCGTCCTCGCATTCTCACGCAACGGCCAGCAGCTGGCTTGTGGCGATATTCAAAACAAGTTGCAAATCTTGGACGTGGCGACGGGTGAGCTGCGACTGGAAGCCGATCTCAAGGCCGGCGCCATCCGCGATATTCACTCCGCACCAACGTCCGATGCCTGGGCGGTGACCACCGGTGGCAACCATCTGTTCCTTTTGCGGGGTGTGGATCTACAGCCGGTCGCTTCAACACGATTCAACAGTCGCGTCGATACCGTCCACTGGGCACCTGACGGTGACACGATTGGTGTTGCGGGTGTGGAGGGCAAGCTGATGTTGGCAAGTCTCAACGATATTGCTCAAGATGCCGGCGAAGATCCGTTGGCCGTACAGGAGCTGGATCTGAGTGAACGCAGTCTCGAACAACTGATCTGGTTCGCTGATGCTTGGTGGGTGGTCGACCAGATAGGTAGGCTGTACAAGGTCTCAGATGGGCAGCTGCCCAACGGTCCAATCGAGCCGCTACTCCAAGTCGACAATTTTGGCTCCGGTTATCTGTCCAGCGAGAAAGGGGCCCTGTATTGGATCGGGAGAGACGCTCAAATCGGTTGGGTCAATCTGAACGACCTCACTAGATCAACTCTGATGGGTTTTAGCAATCGGCCGCGACAGATTGGCTTTCAAGCCGATTCCGGCATGCTCATCGTCTCGATGGCCAACGGTAGTGTGGGGTTGATCGAAGATGCGCACCAACGTTGGTTGTCAGGGCATTCTGTTCGTATTCGCTCGCTTACAGATGTAGAGGTTTTTGCAGACAAGATTCTGTCAACGTACCGAGATGGTAGTTGCAGTCTCTACGACGCAGAAACGCTAGAGCCAATTACAAGTACAAGGCCACACGTTGATGAAGTCTTTGAGTGTCGCTTCGATCCCAGCGGCAAGCGAGTGGCGACAATCGGCCTGGATCGGCAGCTGATCCTCAGCGAGCTGCCCAGCCTATCGCCTGTCCATAACATGCAGGCCAGTTGGGGCGTGCGAACTTTAGCGTTCTCGGACGATGGGCTTGTTTTGGCCGCCGCACCCGCGGCTAGCCCGAAGGCGCACCCCGGAAAACCTATCGTCGAAGGAACCATCGACCTGTGGGATTGCAAGACTGGAACCAGCACCACTCGCTTGAGTGGGCACGAGAATTGGGTCGTCGGGCTTCAGTTCTTTCGCCAGAATCGCGCTCTGTTTAGTCTGTCGGTCGACGGCAGCGCAAAAATATGGGATACCCGCAATGGCAAGTGTTTGTTGACGCTGGACATTTCGGCAATTGCTCCGACCACTCAGTTTGTTCTCGATGAATCGCGAGAGCGATGTCTATTGGGTCACAATGACGGGACCATCAGCGAGTGGAGTTTGCGAACTGGTGCCTTGCTGGGCACACATTCGGTAGCTAACCACGCGTTAGCCGGAATGGTACTGTTGTCGGAATACGACCGGTTGTTAGTCGCTGCCGCTTCATCAAACGACCTTAGATTTTTGGACCGCGATAGTTTGATGGAAGTGACATCGCTGGACGTTCGCATCGGTCCGTTGCTGGCATTTCAAATCAGCCAAGACGGCCAACACGTGTTGTTCTTGAGCGAAACGGGCCAGTTCCGAATTTGGAGCATCCAGCCATAGACGACAAACGCCTTTCCAATGCAGTTGGCTTTCGCGCTGACGGCTGGATGGCGAGCAGGCCGCGGCCATGTTCGCACTAAGAGTCCTGACCAGCGTCCGGGACCCGACGACCGCAGCAGTACACCGCTTGAACTTCCAGCTCGGAATTCAGCAGCAGCAAGTCTGCTCGCTTGCCGGGAGCTAGGCTACCGGTTTGGTCCGCTATCCCAGTGCGCTCCGCCGGCGTCAAACTGGCCATGCGAACAGCCTGCACTGCATTGGCCGATGTATGTTGAAACATGTGCCGAACCATAAAGTCTATGCCGACCACCGAACTAGCCAGACTGTTGCCGTCCGGAGCCCATCCCACACGCCCGTCACTGCGGAGCCAGCTACCATCGTGGATGTTTCCAAAGCGATACTGGCCGGGTGGCATGTCCAGCGCCCGGTTACAGTCGGTGACCAGGCAGAGACGTGATGGTCCCAGCATGCGGAAGGCGAATTCCAGTAGCTGATCCGACAGGTGCCAACCATCGGCAATCACTTCGGTGCTCATTTCTTCTTGCATCAGTACGAATTCAGCCATGCTGGCCTGCATGGGAGCTCCAAACCGTTGACGCAGCGAAGTGATGCTGCTCATCGCGCACCAAAAATGATCGACGTGCCGCATGCCCAACTCGAACGCGCGTTGCATCTCGGTCCAGCTAGCGTTGGAATGCCCGCAGGTAATGAAGCAATTGTGTTGCCGGGCTGCTTGATAGAATTCTGCGGCGCCCGGCAACTCTGCTGCACATGTCGCAATCCGGACAAAGTCATAGGCGAAGTAGTGACGAAATTCTTCGGCGGTGGGAGCTCGTCGGCCCTCCACGGAATGGCAACCTACTTTGTCTTCCGCGAAGAACGGACCGTACAAGTGAATGCCTGGTAGCGTAGGCAGCGGCGTATCGTTGTTGTTCGTCGCGGACACCGCCTGGCACGCGTGGATCATGGCCATGATTTGAGCTTGAGAACCGGTGGTGGACGTGGGAAATAGCGTAGTCGTGCCGTGACGTAGATGGGCACGGCACACCGTCCGCACAGCTTCCTCGGTGCCATCCATAAAATCGGCTCCCAGCCCTCCGTGAACATGTAGATCGATGTATCCAGGTGCAACCAACTGTCCTTGGCAGTCGACGACCTTTGCACCCGTTGGTAGGTCAACATCATGACCACTGCCGACCGATTGGATGGTCTCGCCTTCGCACACGATGCGCGCATCTGGCAGCAGTCGATCCGCCAGTATGGCGGTTCCGCCGACAAAGACTGTGGTGTTCATGAGAGGTAAATTTGGAGGCAAGCAGTTTGAGAGCAATCTGCGTTCGCGAAGACGGTTCTCTAGTTGAATTGACCCCTGGCGGCTCTCGAGCGCTTTAAGACAAGTGTCGCAGCATGTCGCTGGCTTGAGTAACCATCTTGTTGTTTACGCGGGCTAAATGTCCGTGCGACTCGCGCTAAAGATAGCGGTTAATTAGATTCTCCAACATCTCTTGGCGTCCGCTTTGATTAGGAGCGGCTTCTCCTTTTTCCAGCATGTAGGATTCCAATTCGGCCAAACTGGATTGCCCGCTTTCAATCTTATGGCCCAAGTCGCTGTCCCAACTGCCGTAGCGGTCCTGGACGAAACTGGCTAGTTCCCCGTCGGCACGGATGGCCGCGGCAATCTTCAAGCCGCGGGCAAAGGTGTCCATGCCTCCGATGTGAGCATGAAACAGATCGATTGGTTCAAAGCTCTCTCGCCGTACTTTAGCGTCAAAGTTCACTCCGCCAGTGCCCAAGCCACCGTGTTTGAGAATCATCAACATGCACTGTGTGGTCAGGTAATAGTCGGTCGGGAATTGGTCGGTGTCCCAGCCAAGCAGCAGGTCCCCGGTGTTGGCGTCAATCGATCCCAGTGCACCCTGTTGGCCCGCGTAGTCCAATTCGTGCATCATGGTGTGGCCAGCCAAGGTCGCATGATTGGTTTCCAGATTCAGTTTGAAATGGGGCAGCAGATCGTACGCTCGCAAAAAGTTCAGGCAGGCGGCTGCGTCTGAATCGTACTGGTGCTTAGTAGGCTCCTTGGGTTTGGGCTCAATCAGAAACGGACCGTCAAATCCGATTTCGCGCGCATAATCGACCGCCATATGAAAGAAGCGCGCCAAATGATCCAGCTCTCGCTTCATGTCGGTGTTGTATAAATTCTGGTAGCCTTCCCGGCCTCCCCAGAACACATAGTTTTCGCCGCCCAGTGCGTGGGTCACTTCCAGGCATTTCTTGACCTGGGCCGCTGCGTAGGCATATACGTCCACATTGCAACTGGTGCCCGCGCCGTGCATGTATCTCGGATGGCTAAACAGATTGGCGGTACCCCACAGCAACTTAATTCCGGTTCGCTCCTGATGCTCCTTCAAAGATTGGGCGACGCGGTCCAAATTGGCATGCGACGCGGACAACGAGCTGCCTTCTGGTGCCACGTCCCGATCGTGAAACGCGTAGTAGGGTGCTTGCAGCTTCTCAAAGATCTCAAAGGCCACCTCGACGCGTCGCAGTGCGTTGTCGACGCTATCAGAACCATCATCCCAGGGACGCACCGCAGTCCCCGGTCCAAACGGATCTCCGCCAGTGCCACGCATGGTGTGCCAGTAGACCACGCTAAATCGCAAGTGGTCTTTCATGCTCTTGCCCTCGACCATCTCGTCGGGGTTGTACCAGCGAAACGCCAGTGGATTCTTGCTGTCGGGACCTTCGTACTCGATGCGATCGATTTCTGGAAACTGGCTCATATCGGTTTCTAACTGAGGATGAACAGTGGCATGTCAATTCTCGTCCGGCGTTTGCTGCGGCGAAGACATTCGACCATTTGGATAACGCTGAAACGATATCAATGATCCAGCAGGGTTTCAGCGGCCACTAGGTCGGAGCGGTGGGCTTCAACTGCTAATTGGATCCGTTCGATGACGTCGGGATGCTGCTTAGCAATGTTGTATCGCTCCGAGGGATCGTGCTCTAGATGGTACAGCTTGGGCGTTTCACATTTCGTCAGTTTTCTTGGTTCGGTACCGTAGGATCCTTGCTCCTGGTAGTGCAACTTCCATGGACCCAGGCGAACCGCCATCAGCTCGTAAGCTCGGTAGTAGAACAAGCGGTCTCGTGTTCCATGGGATTCACCGCGCAGCACCGGCTCTAGATCATAGGAATCCAAAGGACGGTCGTCGGGCAGCTCAGCTTCGGCCAACCCGGCAAAAGTGCGCATCAGGTCCATGGTGGATCCCAGCGCGGACGTTGCTTGGCTGCCAGCAATCGTGCCTGGCCACCACATCAGCGTCGGTTCGCGCATGCCGCCTTCCCAAGTTGTGCCTTTGCCTTCGCGCAACAAGCCGGCGGAACCGCCGTGATGTCGTTGAGAGAGCCAGGGGCCGTTGTCACTGGTAAACACCACCAGCGTGTTTTGCGCTTTTCCTGTGCTGCGTAACGTTTCCAAGATCTGTCCCACGCTCCAGTCGATTTCCTCGATGACATCACCGTACAGGCCTCGACGGCTGTGACCCACAAAGTCCTCGCTACGAAACAGAGGTACGTGCGGCATCGAATGGGCTAGGTACAGGAAGAATGGTTTTTCATCGCTCGATTTGATGAACTCGATCGCTTCCTGCGTGTAACGCTGCGTGAGCGATGGTTGATCGGCAGGCCGCTCAACGACTTGCGCGTCGCGCATCAAAGGTACATTGAAATAAGCCGACTTGGGTTCAAAGATCGAGGTCATCCCGCGCGGCGCTTCCGCCAGACGATCCATGTCGTTGGAGTACGGGATGCCAAAGTACGAATCAAAGCCGTGGTGCGTTGGCAGGTATTCCGGCAAGTGTCCCAGATGCCACTTGCCGACGCACCCGGTACGGTACCCGGCATCACGAAGCATCTCGGCCAACGTGACTTCCGATGCCGGCAAACCACCCTTGGAGTTGGGGAACAGTACTCGCCGTTTGTTGCTGCACATGCCGCTGCGTAGCGGCAACCGTCCGGTCATCAATGCTGCTCGGCTGGGCGTGCAAACCGGAGCTGCCGAATAAAACTGCAACCATCGCAGTCCTTCTTGGGCCATCCGATCCAATTCAGGAGTTTCGATCGATGGATGCCCAAAGCAGCTTAGGTCGCCATACCCCAAGTCATCGCAAAAGATAACGACAAAATTCGGGCCTTGAGCCGTGCAAATCGCACTTGCCAGACACCAGCCGACAAAACACAAGGTGATCTGTCGCAGCTGAATCCACGGATGGGGACGAAGGCACTTCATGATCGGGTTCCAGGTTGAGGTGGGATAGGGTAGGGCAGAGAAGCGGGGCATTGTCAGATTAATCGAATGTCATCGCGTTGAGCTATGAATTTGGGCCAGTGATGTGTCCAGGGCTTCAATCCAAGCCAACCGCAATTCGACTAGCTGGTTTTGCTGCGCAGTATCTTTTCAGCGAGTGCGGGCCAACAACCGGAAAGTGCCCACAAGAATCGTGCGCTGCGTGGCCGGACCAATGTGCTCGTACGCCGCGATGCGGCTCTCAGTATATCGCGGGCCAGTTTCTGGGGATCAAGGCCTGACAGTTGGGCGCCACCGCCTGGTTGCAGCGCTTGCTCCGGAACGGAATCGCTGGCTGGTGCGTGAGCATAACGGTCGCCGGCATCACTGCGCTGAATAGGTCCGGGGCACGCCAGCATGACGTGAATTCCCGCATCTCGCAGTTCCAAGCGGGCTTGCTGGGCCAGGGCCGCCAAGGCGTGTTTTGCCAGGGCATAGCCACCCAGAAATCGAGGAGCGAACAAGCTGGCTAGTGAGCCGATCAGCACGATCGTGCCACCGGGACGAGTCATGGCTGGCTCAAAGGCTTGCACAGCGTTCAAGCTGGAAACCAGATTCAACTGCAGCAACTGCGACACGCGCTCTGCGGTCAGATCCAAAACTTGTCCGCGGTCGCTCTGACCGACCGCTTGAACTAATAGATCGACCGGCCCCAGTTGCTGATTGATTTGTTCCCCGAGTCTTCGGGATTGGTCACGATCAACCAGGTCCCCGGCAAAGCTGCTGATACTTGGTTCAGTGAATTGTGCGCTAAGGTTTAACTGCAATTCCTCCAGCGCGTCCTGACCTCGCGCGACGAGTGCCAAGTTGCGAACGCCGGTTTCAGCGAGCGTCTCCGCTAGGCATCTTCCCAGCCCCGCCGAGGCTCCGCAGACGACAGCCGTTTTTCCCTTCCACGAGTCGGTACGTTTGGCCAATCGTCAGTTTCTCCAGCTCTTGTTTCCAGCAGACAGACTACAAGAATTTAGCTGAATGGGCTACAACGTGTGCTGGCCGAGATGGATCGAACGAAATTCTGTTGTAGAAAGCAGACTATGGCTCACATGCGACCCAACTTGAATGAAGCTCGCTCAAAGATTGTCGCTACTGTGGGGCCGGCCTGTGACAGCGTCGAGACATTGGCCGAACTGGTCAACCACGGGGTCGACGTCTTCCGCATCAACGCCGCACATGGAAAAATTGCCGACTTTGAAGCTCTGCTGAGCAAGATTTGCGAGGTGCGGCAGGTCACCGGATTTCCGGTAGCGGTTCTCTTGGATTTGTCAGGGCCCAAGATTCGCCTGGGGCAGCTGGCCGAAGACCCTCTCGAGGTCGAGGTGGGCGACGAGCTGACCCTCGTTCGCGGTGAGACGGCCAATGAAGCTCGGGAACTAGTGTGCAACTATCCGCGGCTAATCGACGAGGTCAAAACGAACGACCAAATTATGTTGGCCGACGGCACGATCACGCTGGTCGTTTCCGAAACACGAAAGGACGCTTGCGTGTGCCGAGTTCAGAACTCGGGCACCATCCGCAGCCGACAGGGGATCAATTTACCTGGCGTGACGTTGAGCGTTTCCGCCATGCGGCCTGAAGACGTCGAGAACGCCATGTGGGCCGCTCGAAATGACGTCGATTTCATCAGCCTCAGCTTTGTTCGCACGCCGCAAGACGTTACGACCTTGAAAGACCTCGTAAGCTCGTTGGAATCAGCGGCGCTGGTGATTGCCAAGATCGAAAAGCGTGAAGCGCTGGCCTGCCTGGAAGACATCGTGGCCGCCGCGGATGGCATCATGGTTGCTCGCGGCGATCTCGGCGTGGAAATTGATGTGGCAGAAACTCCTGTCGCGCAGAAACGCATCATTCAGGTTTGTTGTGAACAACTCAAACCGGTGATTGTCGCCACGCAGATGTTGGAGAGCATGCATCACAATCGCCGACCAACTCGAGCGGAAGCCAGCGATGTGGCCAATGCCATTTTGGACGGTGCCGATGCCTGCATGCTGAGCGGCGAGACTGCCATTGGCGATTATCCCGTCGAAGCGGTCGACACCATGGATCGGATCATGGTGCGCACCGAGCAGATGTTGAAAGGACAAACCAGCGCGGGCGGTGTGAAGGTGTTTGATCGCGTGCATCCAATCACATCGGCAGTTGCCCACAGCGCGGCCAGTATTGCCCAGTCCATTGGCGCCAAATTGGTGGTGATTGCCAGCCGGACCGGCGGTACGGCTTGGGTAAAATCCAAGCAACGCGATTTTATTCCGACGCTAGGTGTCAGCAACAATCCGGCAACGTTGCGACGCATGTGCTTGTTCTGGGGCATCATGCCGCACTTCATCCAGGATATTGACAACCAGCAACACGTTTACGAGCGAGTGTGTCATTGGGGAAGAGAGCACGACATGCTGGACCTGGGTGACCGGATGGTATTTGTCACCGGAACCGGTATTGTCGACAACACGCACAATCTGGTCGTGGTGCACGAAGTGCGGGGTCAAGAAGCCTCGGAAGCATCAGTGTGAAGTAGTTTCTTTCGCTTGTTGTGGACCAGATGCAGCAGCTTGGACTCGTGCTTGCTCCACCATTCGGCGGAATCCTCCCGCGTCCAAGTGAACTTTTCAGCCAGCTGATCCAATTCGCGAGTCAATGAACTCATGCTTGACGGTCGCATCGACGGTTCGACCGCCATGCAAATACTTAGCAAGCCTCCAAAGTCGACTACGGCGGGCGGTAGGTCTAGTGTTTCGACGCCTGTTTGTTCGTTGTCCATATTGTCGCCCACGGTAACCAACGGCGGCAGCTGCGCGGTGAGTAGAAAGTAGGCCAACGCACCCACGGAGTACACGTCTACTCGCGGGTCCGCCAACCAAGGGGAGTTGAGGCGTTCGGGAGCCATGAACCGAGGGGTGCCGACCACGATGCGGGTCTGCGAAGAATTGTGAGAGACGCCGGGCGCGAACGCTTTCACAAGTCCGTAGTCAAATAGCTTGACGAAGTCCGGCTCACCTCCTCGATTGCACACCATGATGTTTTGCGGTTTGATATCCCGATGCACCACGCCCGCCTGGTGTGCTTCCAGCAGCGCGCGGCACAGCTGGCGCAAGATAAAAATGCAGCGGCCCGGGTCGATCGGTCCTGCGTATTCAACCAGTTGTCCTAGATGAGCGCCATTGATGTATTCCATGGCGTAATAAAAAACACCGTCTTTGTTGCGGCCAAAGTCATAAATGGAAATGGTGTTCGGGTGCGTCAGCTGACTGGCCAGCTGAACCTCCCGTTCAAAGCGACTGATAACGCTGAGATCGCTGAGTCCCTTGGTCAAAACCTTCACAGCCGACTGCCGGCAGAGCAGGGCGTGCTCGGCCAAGTAAACCCGTCCCATGCCACCTTCGCCTAGCAGCTCTTGGACTTGATAGGGTCCCACTTCACTGATGTCGCGCAGGCGCCGTTTGCCCAGCGAGGTGAAGCTAGCCAGCACTGCGACGCCGATCATTCCCAGCAGGCATAGAAGGTTCGACGCGATTAGTATCTTCTCCACCAGTCGCATGATTCCAAAGGCCACGTCGTAGTCTTGTTCCAGGGCGATTCCCACTTGGTGGTCCGGCAACCATCTCCAAGCTCCCACGACTGGCTGTCCCACATAGTTGCGGTAACCACCCAGGTTCATTCCATTGTTTCCGGACGTAACTTGTCGAGCCAACAGCGTCGGAGGCCACGCTGCCGCGGCAAACTCAGCCCTTTCGCCTCGCAGCAGATTCACACCGGGATCACGGATGAGCGGCAGCGGTTTGGATGTCGATTCATCGTTGGCTAGCGCCAAAGCGTCCAGCTGGTCACCGTAGCGGCTGGTGGTCAGCAGTGCACCGCGGATGCTCAGCAAATAGGTCTCTGTTCCAGCCGCCGTCGACCAGGATTCGAGCATGTTGGTGTACTGTTGTTCCAGCCCGTAACCTCGCACCATCAGCGCGGCAACCACTGTGGTCGAGGATGGGTCATAGACGGGAACGAAGATGGACACGACGGCTTCGCGATCTTCCAACGCCACTTCGGAGGCTTCCAAGGCAACTCCGGAGCTTATCGTGTTGCCCATGCGCGGGAGGACCAACTTAGGATTGCCCTTCAGCACCGGCGCCAGCAACGAAGCGCCCCTGGGTGTCACGAACTCGCCAAGTACTTCGGGTTGTTGCCGCTGGTTCCAGTCCGCGATGGTCAACATGCGGCGATCCCAAACGGCAAATTTGACGGGGCCGCCTCGCAACCGTGCCAGATGTTGTTCCAGTTGCTGCGTGTGGGGTGTGTTGGCAAGCGCTTCCTTAAACTCCGGCGCGTCCGCGGAATGCTCTTGGATTTCTTTGACCAATTTGGATACCGTCGAAACGACATCGGGATGACGGCTCCAGGCCAAGGCTTCCGACAGTTGTTGCTGTTCCCATTGCCTGAGCTCCGCCAGACGATGGTCGACGCTTTCATTCAGGAACGTGGATACCGAAGCACTGATCGATTGGCGCACCTGCTGATGGAGCCACATACTGAGGCCGGCGATGCACAAGATGACCGGTACAGCCACTAGCAGATTCTTGAGCGGCGGGTAGACCCAGCTCAACGAGCTGGACTGGGCCGTGGTGGACAGCGTGGACTTGGTTCGAATGCGAGGATTGGCCGGAGGTACCACCAGCGACTGGGCGGTGTGGTAATCCAACAACGAACGTACTTCTCTGGCGAGTTCGGGCGACGTCTGGGCCAGTTCTTCAAGTTGGGTGTCGCGCTGCTGGGCATCCAGCTCGATCAGTCTGGCAAAGATCCTCTTCGCATCTTGATACAATTCGGATGTCAACGCGGTTTGTCCTCGACATCAAACCAACGGCGCAGCCAAGCTTTGGCCATCGTCCAATCCGCCTCAACGGTCCGCTTACTGACCTCCAGGTGTTCTGCAACTTCAGCGACGGTCATCCCGCCAAAGAACCTCATTTCCACCATTTTGGCCTGCCGCTGATCTAATTCGGCCAATTCATTGAGAGCTTCGTCGACTGCCAAGACATGATCCGAATTGCCGGGGCTGATCGCCTCCCAGTCGACGAGCTGCTTGCGAGAGTAGTCGCCGCCGCGTTTCTTCCGTTTTCGAAAGCGAGCCTGGTCGACCAGGGCACGCCTCATGGTGGTGGCCGCCAACGCGAAGAAATGCGTGCGTGATAGCTCTTTGTTTTGTTCTGCGGGTAACCGCAGATAGAGCTCGTGAATCAGCACGGTCGGGGACAGGGACACCGTATTCTGCTCATCCCGCATGTACGACGACGCCATTTTGTGGAGATCGTCATACATTGTTTCGATCCATCCCCCAGCGCAGCTGCTGGATGGCGAAGTCTCATGGTCTTTTGCAGGCATCGGTCGGGCGCGGCTAAGAATCTGCAATAAAAAAATGCGACGCTAATCTGCGGATTGTACGTACTCAACACGCTATTACCCACGAGAGAACGTCAATTTTTAGCCGATTATTCTTTGGAACGCATGTCGCCAGCCCGGGGGGACCGCAAAAGTGCAAATTCTGTTGTTCGACTCACATTCTGAGTCATCTAGTGTGTGGCGGCAGTTGGCTAGCCAGCATGGCCTTCGATTGCAAAATCACAAATCGTGGCCAGGTATGGATGGGGTCGATTTCACGCACGAAATCGTTGTCGTAGATCAGTCCTTGTTTTCCGAGGGGTTTGTCCCGGCCGTCTCCGAGCTGACCCTCGCCCGACCTGGACAGGTGGTGGTTGCCACCGGTAGCAAGCTTGGCGTGGGCGACGTCGTGGAAGTCATGCGCAATGGCTGCGATTACGTGTTTGAGAAGCCCCTCGATTCCGAGCACATTGCAGGCGTGTTACCTGAAATCAAAGCGGACTGTGAGAAGCTTCGCGAGAAGAGCCGGGAATTTGAGGTGCTGCGCCGGTTGTTTGCGGATCTCACACACCGCGAGGAAGATGTGTTGAATCATGTCTTGGATGGTGTTTCCAACAAGGACACCGCTGAAAAGTTGAACGTCAGTGTGCGTACGATCGAAGCCAGACGCGCCAAGGTGTACCACAAGACCAAGTCGTCCAGCGTGGTCGAGCTAGTGCGCAAAGTGGACCGATTTGCACGCTTGAGCCGCATCTTCGAAGGGCCCGCGGACCGACCGAGCGCCCACCGCAAGCTGAATATGATGTGCCCGCCTACCTTTCTGCGAACCTCGAACCGCCCTGATCTGTCTAGCACCTAAATCCTGGCTGCAGCGATTCCTGAGCGAAGCAAAGGCCAGCGAAGGTCGCCGCCAGCGTTCATCTTGACGACCGCTGGTCGGCGGGCTAACTTGTTTTGAGCTTTGCCAATACTGATGTTGGGCAAGACAGCTTTACCTTTGGTAATCCAAACTATGTCGACTGTTTTACTAAACGAACTCCTGCTACTCGTTCTCGCCAACAGCGAGTGCTAGGGGATTTGTCGGCTACATCCATACAATGACAGAAAACCCCGAGGCTCGCAGCGAGCCTCGGGGTTTTTGTGTTTGAGGTTCGGTTCGAGTTGAGGGCTCGGAAGTGTTGCTTCCGAGAGGCTTCTTCACGTAACCAGAGAGAAACGATGACTACTGAAAACGACAGTCGACGCATCAAGATTTTTGACACAACTTTGCGCGATGGTGAACAATCACCTGGTGCCAGCATGAACCTGGGCGAGAAGTTGGAGGTCGCTCAGACACTGTCCGACCTAGGTGTCGATATCATCGAGGCGGGGTTTCCCATCGCATCGCCAGGTGACTTTGAGGCTGTACGTGAGATCGCCAACTCGGTTCGTGGTGCCACTGTCTGCGGGTTGGCCCGCTGCAATCCGTCGGACATTGAACGCGCGTGGGAATCGCTCAAAGGTGCCGCGCTGCCCAGGATCCACGTCTTCTTGGCCACCAGCGCGATTCACCGAGAATTCAAATTGAGGATGACTCAGGACGAGATCGTCCAACGGGCTGTCGAAGGTGTGCGGCTGGCTGCCAGCTACTGCGATGACGTGGAGTTCTCGCCCGAAGACGCTGCTCGCACCGAGCATGACTTTTTGTGCCAAGTGGTCGAAGCGGCCATCGACGCGGGGGCTACCACCATTAACATTCCCGATACGGTCGGCTACGCGACGCCTCAGGAAATGTACGATCGGATCAAGTTGTTGCTCAATCGTGTGCCCAACATCGAACGGGCCGTACTGAGTGCTCACTGCCACGACGATTTAGGACTGGCGGTGGCCAATTCGTTGGCAGCTGTGGCCGCCGGTTGCGGTCAAGTCGAGTGTACGATCAACGGAATTGGCGAGCGGGCAGGGAACTGCGCGCTGGAAGAAATCGTGATGGCGCTGCGAACGCGCAGCGAGTTGTACCAATGCGATACCAAGATTCGCTCTGAAGGTTTGGTCCCCGCCAGTCGGCTGGTCAGCACCATCACAGGCTTGGACGTACAACGCAACAAGGCGGTCGTGGGGCGCAACGCTTTTGCCCACGAATCAGGAATCCACCAAGATGGCATGCTCAAAGATCCTAGCACATACGAGATCATGCGGCCGGAAGACGTCGGCTTCGCCAAGACGGATCTGGTGTTGGGCAAACACAGTGGACGAGCGGCCCTGGCAGACCGCGCGCGGGCGTTGGGTTTCAATATCACTGCCGAACAGATGCAGCATGTCTTCGAACGCTTCAAAGAATTGGCCGACAAGAAGAAGGAGATCTACGATGGCGATGTCGTGGCCCTGATCCAACAAGAAATCTCTGGCCAAGTGGACGAAGCTTGGTCCTTGGTGAGCTTTCACGTGGAGAGCGGGTCTCAGCAACCACCAACTGTGGCATTGACGCTGAGCCATGGTGGACAAGAACATCACCAGGAAGTGAGCCAGGGTGACGGGCCCATCGATGCGGCTTTTTGGGCCGTGGAACGCATTACGGGCTACCAAGTCGTCTGCAAGGACTATCGTGTATCGAGCGCGACGTTAGGCCGAGACGCGCAGGGCGAAGTTCATTTGGAGGTTGAACACGAAGGACGGACCTACCGTGGCGTGGGTTTTTCCACCAACACCGTGGAGGCAACCATCTTGGCTTTGCTCAACGCCACTAACCGCATCGCCGCCGCTGCCGCCACAACGGAGAACACTTGAGCATCAGTCGTCTAGGCAGGTTGGAGAGCAGGTTTTCAGCCGCTCGTCGTATTGGAGAATCTCGTAGGCGGCTAGAAGCCTGCACTCCAGCGACGCAACGGAGGGCGAAGCTTTGTCGCGGCTGGCGCGAGTCGTACAGGTGATGGCCGGCGTCATCATCGAAATGGTTGCTCACCATCGTCGAAAACAGGCCACATCAACAGCAAAGCTTCTCTAGCTGATCAGATTGGCGACTGTGGGGCTGCGAAAATTGAGGTTGGTGGACACTTTTTGAACGTCGTCATGATCTTCCAAAGTCTCTAGCAACTTCAAAACAGTGCCGGCGGTTTGTTCGTCGACGTCCACGGTGGTTTGAGGAATCCGCAGCACCTCGCTGACTTCCATAGGGATTTCGGCAGCCTGAAAAGCCCCGGCGACTTGGCTCAGCAGATCCGGCGTGGTGAAGATCTCCACTCGCCCATCGATCACGTCCACGTCTTGAGCATCGGCTTCCATGGCGATTTCCATGATTCGATCTTCGCCGGCCTCGTTCGTGGAAACGACCACCAGCCCTTTGCGATCGAACAGATAGGCCACGCATCCGGTGCCGCCCAAATTGCCTCCGTGGACGTCGAAGATCTTGCGTACTTCGGGCGCGGTGCGGTTACGGTTGTCCGTCATAATGTCGCACAGTACGGCGACGCCTGCTGGCCCATAGCCCTCGTACAACGCTTCTTCCACGTTGCCGCCATCCAATTCGCCGGTGCCTTTCTTGATGGCCCGTTCAATATTGTCCTTGGGTAAACTCAGCGACTTGGCATCTTGAATGGCGGTCCTCAGACGCACGTTTTTGTCTGGGTCACCACCGCCCATTTTGGCGGCCACGATAATGGCTTTGGACAGTTTGGACCACAGCTTGCTGCGTTTCGAATCGATCAACGCCTTTTTGTGCTTGATTCCTGCCCAATGGGAATGGCCGGCCATGAGAAGTTACTCGTTGGGATGCGAATAGTGGACTCGGATGGGCGGACCCAGTGACCCGCCCGCGACCGCGGTTAGCGGGGCTTCCTCTTGGTCGTCTTCTTGGATGTCGTTTTGGTCGCCTTAGCTGCCGCTTTTTTAGTAGCAGTTTTCTTGACAGCTGTCTTCTTGGAGGCGGCCTTCTTGGCAGCTACTTTCTTGCCGGCCGCCTTCGAAGCCGTTGGCACAGATGTCTTGGCGGCCTTTTTCTTGGGGGCCGCCTTGGCTTTCTTGGCCGTCTTCTTGGCGGCCGCCGGTTTCTTGTCTTTGGCTCCCGCGTCTTTCAGAATCCCCTTGAGCCGCTTGCTGCCCGGTGACAATCTCAATCCCACGGCCAACTGGTGCAAGCATGATCCAAACACGGCTCCCTTGGTTTTGGGAACCGTACGTTCCAGCCCCGGCGCCAAACCTTTTTGCGCTTCGGCCTCCGTCACAATCTCGGTGGCTAGCAGCACATCCATGATCGACTGGCTGACGGGAATGGAGTGCCCGCCAAGAGCGTTTTGCACGACATAACCCAACACGAATTTGGTCATGCCCGCTAGCTTTTCCAACTCTTGAACGGCCTTGCCTTGATTCATCTTGACCATGTCGTCGATTTCAAAGCTGTAGCGCGACTCGAACAGCGACTGCAAATTTTTCTTCGCGCGGACGGCTGCGGCGGCGGGGTCCGGCAGATTGTGAAGCGTCTCGCTCAATTCCGAAATGGTGGTAACCCGAATTTCATTCCAGTCGAAGAATGACTCTTGCAAGCGATGAAAGGCCTCGTCAGCGTCCTCGTAATTGGCGTCCTCCAGGCAACAAGCGTAGAGCAGGTGTTCCAGCACACTGCGGTCATCCGCGGCCGCCACGGGGTCAAAGTGTTTGATGACAACTTTGTGAAGAAGTTGAATGCGATCTCCGCGATTCTTGGTGCTCATAGTTGTTCTTAAGAGTTCGAATGCAGTGGTGTGGAATGGAGGTTGAACTGATGAGGTAATGGCGACCGGGGCTGGGCTCGACTTGCTGGAGCAGATGGCGATCGTCCCGAACCGGTTCGCGGCCGCGGAAGTGCCCGTCAATTGTCGACAGGACTTCCGTCGGCTGTGGCTTCATCCGCTGGCTCCTCTTCCAATGGGGCCTCGGCGGATTCCGGGTTAGCTACCCTATCCGGCGGTTGACCTTCGATGTCGCCGGACTGGCGACCGCCTTCACGTTCGGCGCGTTCCTTGGCGATTTCCGACAAAATGCGACCTACTTCCAGGCTTTTTTTGACGCCTTCGTCGATCTCGAAACTCAATCGCGGCGTGTAGCGTGTGTCGATACGCTTAGCCACTTTCGACTGCAGAAAGCCGGCTGAATTCATCAGTCCTCGCAAGCACAATTGCTGTTTGCCTTCATCACCCATGATGCTGACGAGTACCTTGGCGGTTCGCATGTCGGGTGCCACTTCGACACCAGTGACGGTGACGTGTTCCACCCGCGGATCGCGAATCTCCGTCAGTATCGCCATGCTGACAACTTCTCGAATTGCCTCGGCCGCTTTGAGCGTGCGACGGCTGGCCATAGTAAATCCTTGCCTGCGAAATTAACGAATGGCCTAGTCGAGTGTTCTGGCGATTTCCTCGATCTTGTAGGCTTCGAGAACATCGTCTTGCTTGAGGTCGTTGAAGCCGGCTAGCCGAATACCGCATTCCATGCCGCGCGGGACTTCTTTGACATCGTCTTTGTGACGTTTCAGAGAATCCAGAGCGTAGTCGCCAATGGTGCGCCCATCGCGATTCACTCGAATACGGCAACCGCGTTCGATGGAACCCTGCGCTACATAACTGCCCGCGACCGTGCCCACCCGCGTGATATTGAAGACGGTCTTGACCAGTGCTCGACCCAATTCCACGACCCGTTCTTCGGGACGCAAGCGGCCTTCCACAATCGCTTTGATATCTTCGGCCAGTTTGTAGATGATTTCGTAGCGGCGAATCTCCACGTTCTTCTCGTCCGCCAGAGCCCTGGCCTGTTCATCGGGAATCACGTTGAAACCCACCACAACCGCTTGAGAAGCACTGGCCAACGTCACGTCCGCCACGGAGATACCGCCCACACTCTTCTGCAACACGCGAATTTCAACTTCCGGGTGTTCCAACTTGCCCAGCTCTTTTTCGATGGCCTCCAAACTGCCTCGCACGTCAGCCCGAATAATCAGGTTGAGCTCGACCTTTTCCTCGACCTGGCCTAGCTTGCCGCTTTGCAGTAGATCTTGGAATGCCTCGAAGGACACTTTGGGTGAAGTTCCTGACAACGATTCGGCCCGCGACAGGTCCGATCGGGACTCGGCCAACTCGCGGGCTTGGGCGATGTCGTCCAAGACGTAAAACTTGTCGCCAGCCCCGGGCGCGAAATTCAGCCCGGTGATGTTGACGGGCATGGATGGGCCAGCGGAAGGGATTTGTTGGTTCGCATCGAGCGTGTCGTAGATGGCTTTGACACGGCCATAGCTGGTACCGCACAACACCACATCGCCAACGTTGAGCGTGCCATTCTGTACGACAACCTTGGCAATGACGCCCTTGTCGGACGCTTGTTCGGCTTCCAAGCAGACGCCGATGCCTGGTCGATCGGGATTGGCTTTGTAATCATGGAGTTCGGCAACGGTCAGCAGCGTTTCCAGCAACTCGTCCATGCCATCACCATTGATGGCGCTGGTTCGCACGACTTCCACGTCACCACCCCATTCACTAGGCGTCAGTCCGTGTTCGGTCATTTGGGTGAGCACGCGGTTTTGGTCTACGCCCGGAATGTCGATCTTGTTCAAGGCCACGACGATCGGCACTTCGGCCGCCTTGGCATGACTAATGGCCTCTTCGGTTTGGGGCATGATGCCGTCGTCGGCCGCGATGACCAGCACGGCAATATCGGTGACGTTGGCACCGCGGGCTCGCATTTCAGTAAACGCCTCGTGGCCCGGTGTATCCACAAAGGACACGGTGCGATCGTCTTTCTTCACTTGATAGGCACGAATGTGCTGCGTGATCCCTCCCGCCTCACCGGTGACGATGCGCGTACCAATCAAGTAGTCCAGCAGAGAAGTCTTGCCGTGGTCGACGTGGCCCAAGAAGGTAACGATCGGCGCCCGGGAGGCCAGCGATTCGGCGGCGTCTTCCAGCTCCTCAATGGAATTGATGACATCGTCTTCCAAGGTTTGCGGCTGCTTGAACTCCAGCTCAACTCCTAGTTCGGCGGCTAGCAGCTCAGCTAGTTCCGGTTCGAGATTGGAA
>JANQOL010000663.1 GCA_028289675.1 Pirellulaceae bacterium | reverse complement strand
TTCCCCACGCCGGTCTCACCTCGAATCAGCACCGTCGATTGAGTGGGCGCTACCTTGGAGACCAATTTCTTGACGGTCGCCATGCTGGGATGCTCACCGATCAAACGCGTGGCTTGTGGCTGCGACTCGACGCTACGCTTACTAGCGTGGTATTGGCGCACGAGATCGCGCCGATTGAGGATGCTGGCCAATAACTCCTGTAGGTCGGTCAGCCGGCAAGGCTTGGTCAGGTAGTCACACGCGCCGAACCGCATGGCGGCCACAGCAGTTTCCAAGGACTCCTTGCCGGTCAGCACAATTGCCTCAGTAACCGGCGAAATCTCTTTGATCCGTCGGATGACTTCGATGCCGTTCCATCCGGGCATATCCAAGTCGACCAGCAGGCAATCGTAGGAATCTTCCTGGGCAGCCCGCACCGCCCGCTCACCATCCGGGCAGACGGTGACGGTGTGCCCCATTCTCGGCAATTCCATACTCATCAGTTCCTGCAGCGCCTCTTCATCGTCGGCAAACAGGATTTTCAGTCCATCAGGCTGCTTGGAGTCGTTCATAATCTTCCGCTTCAACGGGCATGAGGGGCATTCTCAATTCAAAACTGGAACCCTGATTGGGTCCGGGGCTAGACGGAATCAGCTCTCCGCCGTGATCTTGGACGATGCGATAGGAAATGGACAGGCCCAACCCGGTACCACGCCCATCGCGGCGCCGGGTGAAAAAGGGCTCGAACAGATGCGTCATCACTTCCGGTGTCATACCGCAACCCTGGTCGGTAACGCGCAAGATGAAGACATCCGGTTCAGCCTCCAAGACAACATGCACCACATCGCCATCCTCGCTGGCATCCAGTGAGTTGGTCAACAGATTCAAGACGACTTGTTTGAACTCCGTTTGGCTGACCCATGCCAAGATACCGGGAGTACCTCGAAAGCTGAGCTTGCGATTGCGATATTGTCCTAAATGCCGCACCAGTGCGATTACGTCGGACACAGCTTCGTGAATGTCGGTCTGCTGCTTCTGTTGAGATTCTCCGAGGCGAGAGAAGTCCAAGAGCCGTTCGGTAATTCCCTTGCATCGAAACGCCTCATCTTGGATGCGTTTCAGGTACTTACGCAGCACGTCGACCTGTTCTTCGTCATACTCGCGTGCCGGCTCGTCCGCGTCGGTCTGCTGGGGTGGATGCAGCACTTCGTGCAACCGGCTCTCCAGCGCTTCGGCGCTCCAAGCGATGGAAGCTAGCGGGTTGTTGATCTCGTGCGCGACGCCAGCGGCCAAGAATCCGACGCTGGCCAGTTGCTCGCTACGAACAACCTCGCGTGTCCGCTGCTGCACCTGTTCATTCAAGTTATTTCTAATTTGCACAAAGCGGCCGGTCATGCTGTTCATCGCTTCGGCCAGTTCAGCCAGTTCATCGTGGGATTTGAGACGAATTCGATGGTCGAACTCACCACTAGCAATCGCTCGGCTGCCACTGAGCAACACTTTAAACGGCTGCACCACCGAGTGCCTGAAGAACCAGAACGAGAAGCCTACATTGACCAGCGAAGCCAACGCCGAAACGACGATGACGGCGATCCAAGTGTGGTACCGCGCCCGCATCTCGGATCTGAAACTGTACATGCGGTCCGTGAGAAAATTGAACAACAGCAACAAGTCGGATTCAACGCTTTCCAATTGATCATCAATGCGGGCAGTACGATCCACTTCGCGATCAAAGGCGTCTGCGTCGATCTGCTGGAACGCCTGTTTGATAGAACGAATCGTCGCCAATTCGGAATCGGTAATGGCCAGCAGCGGATCCGATGCACTGGTGTGCTCCTGAATTTGTTTTTCATGAAACTCAAATTCCTGGCGCACGAAATACATGTGCGCCAAGAAACGAGTACGAACTTCGCGAATCGATGGCGCGACTCGCGTTTCGCCCCGCAAGGTATCCAGACCATGCAAGCTGGATCGCAGATCGGCCACTTGTTGCCTCAGTGTCCAAATGCGTTCGAACTCATGGGACAGCGTACGAATACTCTTTGTCAGATCTCGATATGCGTACACGCCGCGCAGACTGCAATACATCAACATCAGCAGCGAAACCGTCAGCAACAGCGTGCTGTACAGGATCTTTTTTCGGATTAACAGTCGCGAAAACACATTCACGCTCCGGAGACGACCAAGCTGTCTCAGCCATTGCCTCGACTGATGTAGTGCCAAAGCCAAATCAGACCAATGCCCACCAGTGAGGCAGCCAATGCTCGATACTCACGATTCCTCAACCACTCGTAGGCCGTCCAGCCGGTCCATGCGGGCGTTCTGGGCCAGAGCGGAAGAAATCGTGGCGTACTTTGTACGTAGCTCGGCCACTGCTCGGGGAATAGCCGTTCCAAACGCCGCTCTTCAAACAGTACTTGCAATCGATACAGCAGCGCCATCGGACCAGCCACGAACAACAGCGTGGGCCAGTCGCGGCACAGCACGCAGAAGGCAAACATCATCAAGAACGAACCGATGTACAGCGGATTGCGGGTGATGGCATAAGGCCCCACGGTTGTCAGTTCGCGCGATTTGTTCAGCGTCCCGGCGGACCAACTGCGAATAGCCAAACCGGTTAGCAGCATGCTCCAGGCCGCCAGCACCCACGGGTCGGAGATTGCCCAAGGGTTCCGCGGTGTCGTTTGGCGAACCATGACGTTGAACACGGTCAGTAGCGTGAACCCACCCAAGCTGATAGCAATGCGTCGGCGCGCCAGAAAGTTGACCACCGAAGTGGGGACGAGCGAACGGTCTCCTGCTTGCCAGGAGCTGCTTTGCGCCTGAGATGACAACGGCGGTTCCCTCCGTTCCGTTTAACTACGATACGCCTTGCGCATCCACCAGGCCCCGACGCCCAACAGCACCAAGTTGCCCAACCAGACGCTTAACGGCGGCCAACTTCCGTCCTTGGCCTTGTCCAGACCGACCGCAAAGACCGGGTAGTAGATCAGGAGAATAGGCATAAAGCAGGCTCCGAAGCTAGTCCAATGGTCTGCTGAGCGCATCCAGATGGCCAAAGGAATGCCTACCCAAACAAAGAAAAAGCAACTAAATCCACTGGCCCAACGGCGCCAGGGCTCGACGTTCAATCGATGCATTCGCCCCTTGCCGCTGTGTACCCGTGACAAAGTCTCATGCGTACGAGCGCTGTCCAGCCAATCATGCTTGCCAACCCCAAGCGCCATGGCTGCCCGAGCCGCCAAGATCTCCTGCGATTGCTTGATCAGCTGCGCTTGGTCCCGAATGGCCGTGCCGATATCGCGCATGGGAATCTCCGATGGGCGACCGGAGGCCGTCCCTTTCTTGGTGGCGCTGGACAAGCTGATTTCATGCACTGCTGGCCCCGGAAGCGCGGACGAAAACCCCTGTCCCTCGATTTCACTGTCCACCAATTCGATGCGCAGCACCTCCTTCACCGGATCCATGCTCAAGCGGGCCGATCGCGCGGATATGCTCAGAGGCTCTCCTCCGGCTTTCGGTGTGGTGGTGATCGTCGGCGAAATCAACTCGCGCCCATCCGGGCCGATGCCATGAACGTGGATCGTAAACCCAGAATCGCTGTAGTACGAACCGTGGGTAGCCAGGCGATGGTAGACCACGTGCTCAATGGAGTGCATCACCACACGGTTGATACCCGGTTGCCCCCAAGAAAAGGCAATGTCGTTGATCCACACCGCTAGCAAACTAAGTAGCAGACTGGCCACCAACGTTGGAGTGATGATCCGCATCGGTGGTACGCCAGCGGCCATCACGGCCAAGACTTCGTTGTCGGCACTCAGGCGACCGTACACGCTGCAGACGGCAAACAACAAAGTTGCCGGCAGCGCGAATTGCAGCGAGAACGGCAGCAGGTAGGGCAGCAAATCCAAGATGACCCACAGCCCCAGACTCTGGTTCATCAACTCCTTGCCTGCGCCAAACAGCATGAACAGCGACGAAAAGGCCACCAAAGCTATGGTGAATAGCTTGGTAATCTCCCAGACCACATAGATGTTGAATCGCCGCATGAGCATGGCGGGAGTCTAGCAATTGACGGCGATCAAGCGACAGCCGAATTCAGCAATTCCCTCACACCAGTGGCGACTGCAGCTGGCCCGACTCGGCAGGCAGATCGTGCCGGTTGCGATTCGGCCGTACGGCGTCGACTTAGAGGTCGATGTCGGAATCGCTAGCATTGTCGAGGCCGCGTTGCTTGCGGATCTGATCCATGAGATCGACGATTACCAGCGATTGGATGTTGATAGCGGCTCCGAAATCCTTCTCGTCGGCCTTGGCGCACGCGTCGGCAAAGCGTTTATCGAGCTGTTCCCAGCGCACCTTCCACCCGCGTTCTTCCGCGGCCTCCCGCAATGACTTCATGGTGCCGGCCAGATGCTCAAACAACGGTTGGTTGGGCACTGCTTTGTATTGTCGATAGGGACCGTTGCCATAGCGTGCGGTCGAGCCGGACGATTCTTCCGCGTTCCAAAAAACCTGGATCAAGCCCGTGGTCAGCGCGATAACGCCCAAGACCACCGAGACGATCGCTAGGGGCCACAGCTGAATCAAAAACAGGATCAGAGCTGCCAAAAAACAAACGGCGGCGACGACCCCCAGCAAAGGTGAAAAGCTTTTGGTGCCCGAATTCCTGCGAACCGAAATTGCATTTTGAGTCGCCGTGGCGATGGACTCACTGACCACTTCGACAACGATCGCTGTAATGTTGTCCGGGCCACCACGCAAATTGGACAGGTCGACAAACATTTTGGCAGCCTGCTCGGTGTCGAGAATCCGCAGCAGCGCGCCGATCTCTTCGTCGGTAATCTGGCCGCTCAAGCCATCCGAGCACAGGAGAAAGCGATCTCCGGTCTTGATTGGAAACGGCCCCTCCAAATCGATTTGAACGTTCGCGTTGGGTCCCAAAGACCGAGTGATTACGTTCTTCGGGATGACGCCACTCCGCGCGGTCTCGTCCGTTACCTCACCGGCCGCTTGCATCTCCCAGACCAACGAATGATCGAAAGTCAGCTGATACAGTTGATCGCCGCGCTGTTGGTAGACCCGGCTGTCACCTACGTGAGCAACAACGGCCCCCTCAGGCAACAGAGTGAGCACGCTGCACGTGGTGCCCATGCTGCGAAACTCGATGTTAGCCTGACCACGCCGGAAGATCTCCGCGTTAGCCTCAGCGATGGACTTGTGCAGCGACTCGGCCGGCGATTGATCGGAGGCCTTTCGGTAGTGATGCGGAATGAGTTCGACTGCCAGCTTGGAAGCCAATTCTCCCGCCGCGTGGGCACCCATACCGTCGGCGACAACGAAGCAATGGCCCTGTTTTTCCCAAGCGGTCTGGGACTCCGCTGGCATGACGCTCAGCGAATCTTGGTTGATGGCCCGGCGCATACCAACATCGGAGATCACTGTGTATTTGACAGTGCGTTTCCAGCTCTCGCGGCTATCAGAACTTTGGGACGCGTCAGACAATGCTTTGGCTAGCTATCGTGCGGTGGGTTCGATCCCGAGTTGTGCACTCCGGGAAGCCGACAGCCCGGTATTGTACTTATCAACTAGCCCTTATGTAGCACGGGCACGGCGGATAAGTCGAACTGGGCGGAATCAGCCACAATTGCCCTGGCGACCAAATCGGCGGGACTTCTATACTGCCGACCCTGGGGGCAGCTTCGAAAACGCACTTTCTTGTTTGGGCTGCTGTGCAACACTCCCGTCCACTCCGGCTACTAAGTCTTCTGTTCGTCTTGTGGTTGATTGCCGCAGGCTGTGTGCGTCGGCGTCTGACAGTACGTACTCGCCCGGCCGGCGCCAGCGTGTATGTGGATAAACAGTTGATTGGCACGAGCCCAATCTCGACGTCAACGACCTACTATGGCACTCGCGAAATAGAAGTCGTGGGCGATGGCTACCGCACGGAGCGAGTTTTTCGCCGCTTCCTGCCGCCATGGTATCAGATCCCGCCGCTAGATTTCTTCAGCGAAACGCTGTGGCCCTGGGAGCTGCGTGACGAGCGGGTGGTCGATATCACGCTCGTTCCCTACCAGGCCCCCGCCAGCGAAGTCCTGCAAGCGCGCGCCGACAGTTTGCGCGTTCAGTCGTCTCAAGGATTGGCCGTCCCCCTGCCGTCCGCGACACCGGGCTTCCAGCCGACGGCACCGCCAGCCGACTTTGGGCCCTCGGGAATTCCATCCCAACCGGTGCTACCCGGTCCCGCGGTGGTGACTCCACCGGTGGACACTCTCAATCCGCCCGGCCGGAATCTGGGAGACTTGCTGCAGCCGCCTCAGCGTATACCCGAGGCCGGCATCCTACCCGGCGGAGGCTACCGACCGGAGTTGCCAGGCCAGTAGTTGGCCGCTGCGTCGTTGGCCAACAAAAGCGCGACTCAGAGTTGAGCCCAGGCGACGCTATTTCACGCCCCCGCGCGGGCGCCGCATGAGAGCTCCTTTGACGTCGATCAAACTGGATGGATCCCGCGCCACTTTATCGGAGAATACGCGCGCGTCCTCAATAACCGGCTGCAAACGGCGAGTTACCACTTCGATGTTTTGCAAGGTGTGAATCAGCGTGTAATACAATTCGTCGTCATCCACAAGCTTGGCAAAGGTACCCTGTCCGTTATTGACGCGTTGCACAACCTGATCCACGGATGCAGACACTCGTTTCAAATCGGTAAGCAGCGAGTCCAGGTTCTGAATCGTACTCATAACGTCTCCGACAATCTGTTCGCCCTGTTCGCCCAGTGGTTCGGTCAACTTGGTGACGTTCTGCATCGTTTCCTCCGCCGCAAGGCCCACTCCTTCAAAGGCCTCCAGAGTATCTTCCGTCTGCTGCATCACTACTTCCGCCTCGTCGATCAACTCAGGCAGTCGTGTTGACATCACGTTCAACGCGTTCTTCAAATTCGGATCGCGAAATAGCGATTCGATCGCATCCAGTGTTTGGTTGAAGTTCTCGATGGTGACCTCGGTCTGTTGCGCGATCTTTTGCAATTCACCATCGCCACCACCAATCATCTTGCGGACATCCAACGCCAGAGCAGTCACTTGGTTTCCCGCGGTCTCGATGGCCGCCAGGGTAGTGCCAAACGAATCTTGCATGTTCAGCAAGGTGTCTAATGGGTCTGGAGCAACGCGACCACCCGACAGAAAGTCGCCGTCCTTGATGAACGTGGACGCGAGCTGCGATTCGTTCTCGTCCAGGATGCCGTCTTGCGGCGATCCGCCGGTGCCGTCGAAGCGCTCGATCAGACTCTCTTGAGTCTCTTTGACGAACTCGACCACCGCGTCCCCAGTAATGATCGAGCCGGTGCCGATCCGAGGCAGCTCGCCGGCTCGGACTTTGTATTGCCCATCCAGCTCGAGCGTCAAATCGACGCCGTCACCGTCTTCTAACAACCGCACTGAGCGTACGCGGCCAATTTGCACGCCGTTCTTCCTGACCGGCGTGTCCGTCGCCACTCCCGGCGCAGCATCAAATCGAATGGTGACCTGATAGCGTTGGGCAAAGAAGTTGGGCGCCGCTCCGAAGAACAGCACTAGCATCACGCCGATCACCAAGGAGGCGATCACCAGCACGCCGACACCAAACCGATATCCTTGTTCATCCATGATGGGGAACCTTATGGTTCAATTCCACGGGACGTTTCCGCAGCCGGAGTTCGCCTCACGTGAGCATTTGGCGAAACGCCGCACAAATTGGTGGTTGAAGTCACTAAAACTGATCCGACGGAGATCTCACTACCGGGAATACTTGTCGGCCACTGCCGGAGTTTCATCAAATCCATCAAAGGCCGATTTGCGCAGCTCCATCAACCGCTCGCCGGCCTCACCGTTTACAAACTGTTTTACGCGTTTGTCGGCGCAAGATTCCAAGCCCTCGGGAGCACCATCGTAGATGATCTGGCTCTCTCCCGGCTTGAGCCGCGCGAATGGGTACAGCATGACCACTCGGTCTGCTACCTTCTTGGCCGTACGCATATCGTGCGTGATGATCAGGCTGGTGACTCCCGCACCTGCCCGAGTGCGCATCATCAACTCGTTGATCACATCGCTCATGATTGGATCCAGCCCCGTCGTCGGCTCGTCGTACAACATGAGTTCCGGGTTCAGCACCAGTGCCCGCGCGAGCCCCACACGCTTGCGCATGCCGCCCGACAGCTCGGCTGGCCGTTTGTGAGACACGTTATCCGGCAAGCCCACCTCGGCCAGGCGCTCACTGATGATCCGGCTGAGCCTCCGTCCCGATGCAATATTGTGTTGCACCAGTGGGAAAGCCACGTTTTGTCCGATGGTCATGCTGTCGAAGAGCGCCGCGTTTTGGAAAACGAATCCGAACTTACGACGCAGACGTGTCATCTCCACGTCGCCCATTTGGTGGATGTTTTGTCCGGCAAAAAGGACTTGCCCGCTAGTCGGCTTGATCAGACCCACGATCGACTTTAGTAGCATGGTCTTGCCGCAGCCGCTCTCGCCGATGACCACCACCGTCTGGCCGCGCGGAATCGTCAAGTTGATGTTATTGAGAATGGTTTGCTTGGCAAATTGCAACGTCATCGAACGCAGTTCCACCAAAGGCGTGGACGCTTGATCTGCCGCTAGCGCGTCGAGGTCAACGTTCGTGGATGAATCGGTCACGCAAATTTACTCTCTAGTTTCGGCGGCAGGCACGGGCCGATGACCGCACCAGGACAACGCCGCGTCAAAACAATTTGGCCCCTTGAGGCCATATGGCCGCGTACACCGCGTCCAAGAAAATGTTCAGGATCAAATCGATGCCCAAGATCAACACAAAACTAAACACGAAAGCCGCGGTTGCGGCTCGGCCCACTCCCTCAGCACCCGCTTGGCAATGGAATCCTCGATAACAACTGACAATAGCAATCGTGCCGCCAAAAAAGAAACTCTTGAAGATGCCCATAAAGAAATCCCAACCTCCGACGAATTGGCGGCTGTTGTTGAGATACTGATAATGGTCGATCTGCAGCATCACCACGCTGTAAAAGTACCCGCCGACGATGCCCATAAAATCCGCCATGATGGTCAACGCGGGAATCAGCAGAATGCAGGCCAGAAAACGCGGAACGACCAGATAATGGATCGGATTCGCCCCCATGCTTGTCAGTGCATCGATCTGTTCCGTAACGCGCATCGTGCCCAAGACGGCGGCCATCGCGCTGCCCACACGGCCAGCCAGCATGGTTGCCGCCAGCACCGGCCCCAATTCGCGGACAAGTGACATGTTGATCACCGCTCCCAAACGACTTTCGAGGCCGATGTTCTGAAACTGGACAAAGCTCTGCACGGCCAACACCATGCCGATGAACGTGCCCGTCAGCGCGACCACCGGTAAACTCAACACGCCCACGTGATAGAAATTGGGCAATATGGTCCCCTTGCGAGGCCACGCCTTGAACATCCAAACAAACATGCGCCAGCTGAAGATGGCCATGTCGCCCAGCGTCATCAACGCGTCCACCACCATTTCACCCCAATCGCTGATCCAGCGATAAACAGGCTCTGGCAGGACGGAAGATTGAGTTTCCGCTTGAGTCACACTCGACACACGCTCGCTCCGAGCAAACAATCGATTACGGTCGCGATGATCGCTGAACTGGATCCGGAGGCCAGCGATGTTAAATTTTATCGGTCACGCAGACCTTGCGGCTTCACTCCCAACCGTTAACCCGGCTTCTTCTTCATGGCCAGCGAACGCATCCGATTTGACATCATTACGCTATTTCCCCAGATCTTTCCTGGATACCTGGGGGAGAGTTTGCTAGCCAAAGCCATCGAGCGAGACCTAGTCCACGTCCATGTCCACAACCTGCGTGACTGGTCGCGGGAAAAGCACCACAAGGTGGATGCTCCGCCCTACGGCGGCGGACCGGGAATGTTGATCCAAGTGGAACCGGTCGTCGAATGCGTGGAGGCAGTGCGCGAGCTCGACACCGATCCAGGCGAGTTGATTCTGCTAAGTCCCCAAGGACAAACACTGCGGCAGAGAGTCGTCTCGCAGTTGGCCAACCAAACACGGCTGATTCTGCTGTGCGGCCGCTATGAAGGCTTCGATCAACGGATTGTCGACATTTTGCAGCCTCGCGAAATCAGCTTAGGTGACTTCATTCTGAACGGTGGCGAGGTGGCGGCGATGGCCATCGTGGATTCGGCCATCCGTTTGATTCCGGGAGTCTTGGGAGACGAGCGGAGTTACGCCGAGGACTCCTTCACCGATGAAGCCACCCTGGAGTTTCCTCAATACACGCGTCCGAGGGAATACCGTGGCCGGACCGTGCCTGATGTTTTGCTCAGTGGCAACCATCAAGAAATCGCAGCTTGGCGGGCGGCTCAGCGTCAACAAAGAACGGCCGAACGACGACGCGACCTACTGTGACGCTTGGTCCGATGAG